>DATIEF010000061.1:0-2212 GCA_035455865.1 Gemmatimonadales bacterium
ACCGTTCACCGTTGACCGTTCACCGAGATCACCCCGCCCCCGTCACCCTTCCGAGTCCGGCGCGCGCCTGCAGCACCAGCGGCACCTGCTTGGGGTCGGCGTCCTTCCACTGCGCCAGCACCGAACGGTACTCCCGTTCCGCGTCCACCTTGCGGCCGAGTCGCTCGTCGGCGAGCCCGCGCACCAGGCGGGCCCAGCCGACCGCGGCCCAGCGGGGGTCGAGCGCGTTGGGCTGGAGGTAGTCGGGTGTGTAGTCGCTCAGGAGGTCGAGGGTGCGGGTGTAGTCGCCGAGCTGGAAGTGGGCGTAGGCGGTGAGGAGGCGGGGTGTGCCGACCCACCCGCCGAGTCCCCAGCGATAGGTGCCCATCGGGGGCGGCGCGGCCGCGGCCAGGCTGTGGCGCGCCGCGGTCGTGTCGCCGCGGGCGATGGCCACGAGCGCCGCCACGTCGCCGGGGAGCGGATCGCCGGTGAGTGCGCGCAGCTCGGTGACGGGGATGGTGTCGCCTGCGGGGGAGAGCAGGAGCCCGAGCGCCGCGGCCGCGCCGGCCCGCGCGATGGCGGCGCGTCCCTGCGGCTTGGCGTTGCGGGCCGCCTCGGCCACGGTGCGCCACGCCTTCCGGAGCTCTGTGCTCGAGCCCGCCGGCCCGTAGTACTGCCCTTCCTGCACCCAGTCGTAGTAGCGCCAGTCCACCGACGTGTCGCGCCCTTCGGATCCCATCCGCTGGCGCGCGTCGCGGGTGAGGGCGATGACCCGCGTGGCGGTGCCGAGGTCGCCGGCGTAGAGGAAGGGGTTGACCGTGGCCAGGAGCATCTGGTAGTCGGCGGCCGACATCTGCGCGACGCGCGCCGGGTCGTCGCCCAGGGAATCGTAGGCCGGCCGCAGCGTCGCGATGGCCCCGGAGACGTCCCCCGCCGCGAAGCGCGCCCGGCCCTCGAGGAGGCTCGCGGTCACCAGGTCGGTCTCCCCCGGCGGGAGCCGCAGGCGGTCGATCTCCTGGAGGGCGTCCGGCACGTCGTGCGCCGCCGCGTAGGCGTCGATGAGCGCGCGATGGGCCCGCTCGGTGCCGGGCTGGGCGGCCACCCAGTCGCGCGAGAGCTGGATGCCCGCGCGCCGGGCGCGCTCGATGGCCTGGGTCCGCACGGCGCTGTCGAGGGTGGCCCCGGGGGCAAAGGAGTCGTTGGTGACGAGCGCGAAGAACGGGCGGTCGCGCGCGGCGTCGGTGTACATCATCGCCACGTGCTCGTACGCCAGCGCGTACGCGGGGTCGAGCGCCAGTGCGCGGCGGAAGGCGCGCAGCGAGTTGGTCATCTTCCGCGCGCGCCCCACGGCGGTCGAGTCGGGGTCGTGGAACCAGGCGTCGCCCAGGGCGTACCACGCGTCGGTGTCGATGCTGTCGCGGGCTACCAGCCTGGTGTAGAGCTCGCGGGCGTGCGGCAGGTCGCCGTCGAGGAAGCTCTGGTAGGCGCTGATGAGCGACTGCTGCCGGGCCGGGAGGCGGCCCGCATAGCGCGAGGCGTACGCCAGGGCCCGGCGCCCGTCCTGGTCGTTGGCGCCGCCGATCCAGCCGCGGGTGAGCGCCAGCTTGTAGTACGCCAGGCCGAAGGTGCTGTCGAGCGCGATCGCGCGGCGGAGCGCCGTGTCGGCCGACTCCAGGTTCCAGTGGTTGAGCTCGTCGATCCCGGTCAGGTAGGCGCGGTACGCCTCGAGCGAGGAGGTCGTGGCCCCGGCGAGTCCGGGTTTGAGCCCGCCGGGCGCGCCGGAGACGTCGAGGAGCCGCGCGGCGAGCTGGTCGAAGGCGGGCCGCACGTCGCTGTCGGCGGCGACCGCCGCCTGGGCCAGGTCCACCCGCTTCCCCGAGGCCACGTCGAGCATCCGGGCCGTGACCTGCATCGAGTCGCCGGCGCGCTCGAAGTCGCCCAGGACGAGCGTCCACGCCCCGGCGTCCCGCGCGAGCTGGCGCGCCATCTCGAGCCCGATCGCGTCGTCCGGCCCGAGCTTGTGCTTGGCGTAGAGGTCGTGCACCCGCTCCTGGTCCACCACGGTGAGGTCGTTCCACTGGGCCAGGTCGAGCGCCAGCATGCTGACGCTCCCCTGCCGGAGCCACTCGAGGGTCGAGTCGCGCCGGAGGTTGTCGAAGGGCAGCACCAGGATGGAGCGGCGCGGGTCGACCCCGCTGGGCGGGCCGCCGCGCCGGAGCGCAAAGAGGAGCCC
>DATIEF010000062.1:0-4092 GCA_035455865.1 Gemmatimonadales bacterium
AGGTGGTGCGCTCCCCCTGGGAGAGCATCTTGGTGGCGCCGGTCGAGCCCCCGGCGAGCGCCAGGATGCCGACCGCCAGGATGATGATGGCCACCAGCACCTCGGTGATGGTGAACCCCGCGGTGGGCCGGGTCATTGCACCAGCCCGAACTGGCCCACCTGGACGGTATCGGTCGCGTCGTTGCGGAACGCCACCCAGGTGGCCGCAGTGCCCCAGTAGGGGATCCCCCGCGGATCGAGGACGTAATCGAGCGCGTCGCCGGGCGAGCAGTAGGAGCCGGAGCAGGCCTGGACCGTGACGCCGAAGGCGCGCGCGAGGTCCTGCATCGTGACCGTGTCGATGGGCGTGCCGCCGCAGGTCTCGGTCGTGATCCACACCGCGTTGGCGTTCAGGTGCATCGTGGCGCACCGCCCGCGGGTGATGGCCGCGGCGCGCGCGGTCGAGAGCATCGACTCCAGCACGTTGGCCGCGCCCCGCGCCGCCTTGGCGTCGGAACTGGTGGAGAGCGCCGGCACGGCGTACGCCGTCACGATCGCGATGATCGCGATGACGATGACGACCTCCACCAGGCTGAAGCCGCGGAGCGCGGAGCGAGGAGTCGAGGGGGGCGGGGCCGGCCTGGGGTCGCGGGAGTGCACGTCGAAAGATGGGCGGCCGGCGGGGGGGCGGGGAAGGTGCCGACCGGGGGGGGCAGGTTCGAGGGCGCCGAGGGGTCGGCCGGGCGGCGTCCCCCGGCCGAGCGGGCCCGGGTCAGGAGCAGGTCAGAATGCCGGCCACGGTGGCCGGTGCCACCGCGGCGCCGCCGACGTAGAGCGCGCAGGTCTTGGTGGTCGCCGGGTTCGTGGCGAATGCGCCCCACGTCGAGGAATCGGCGTGCGCGATGGTGATCGCGTTGCTGCCCGACACGTGAAAGTTCAGCTGCCCCGCCAGGTCCGTGCCGCCATAGTACGCATAATGGTCGTAGGCGTACGCCTCTTCGGCCACGGCGAGGTTGCGGAGGTCGGACTTCATCGTCGCCACCATCGCCTCGCCCTTGCTCGCGTTGTACTTCGGGATCGCGATGGCGGCGAGGATGCCGATGATCACGACCACGATGAGCAGTTCGATGAGCGTGAAGCCGTTCTTCGTCGGGGCCATTGCGCGACTCCGTCCCGCAGGGGGCGGGCAGACGTGCAGGGGGAGGAAAGCCGACCGGCCTGGCCGTCCCGAAGGGCTGGACCAGGCCGGCGGACTTTCAAACCAGTGTTACGGGATCAGCAGGTGATGACGCCGTCGTTCGTAGCCCCGCCACCGACGTTCACGGTGCAGGAGGTGGAACCCGACGTGATCGAGCTGTTCGACGCGGTCGCCACATACCCGCTGGTGCCGGTGACAGCGCCCGCCACCGCATTGCCCGCCGAGACGGTGAAGATGTTCGTCGGCAGCGAAGCCGGCGCGATGTACGTCTGGTTGTCCGAGAAGTAGCTCTCTTCCGCGGTCTCCAGGTTACGCAGGTCGGACTTGACCGACGCCAGCTTGGCCTTGTCCTTCGTCGCCGCGAACTTCGGGATGGCGATCGCCGCCAGGATGCCGATGATCACGACCACGATCAGCAGCTCGATGAGGGTGAAGCCCTTGCGGTTCATCATACACGACTCCTTGCACGAAAAATGGGGAATACTCGAAACGTCTGGTGGGCACCGGACTTGCCCTTGGAGCCAGCAACTTGAATGCCAGCCGTCGGCACCAATCTATAACTCATTGATTGACAACGACATGCAGCGATGCGGAGAGACGTGATGGCCCTTGCCCCCGACCCGATTCATCGCGTTTTGCACGACGTCCCCGGCTTCCGGGCGACGGATCCCGCTCCCCAGACCCGGTGGTGGCAACGGCCGTGGATCCAGTGTGTCGCGCTGCTGGCCCTCGTGCTGGGCGCCACCGGCGGCGTGGTGTTCCACCGGGTCTGGCTCCAGGACGAGAGCCCCATCATCCAGAACTACAGCCTCGTGCACGGCCTGTCGGGACTCTGGAGGCCGTTCACGATCCCGTACTGGCCGCCGCCGTTCAGCCCCTCGCTCTATCGACCGTTCTCCCTGGCGTTCTTCACCCTGCAATGGGCCGCCGGCGACGGAAGCATCTGGGTGTTCCACCTGCTCAATCTCGTGTTGTACGCCCTGTCGGTGACGGTCGTGTGGCGCTTTGCCCGCCTCCTGATGCCCGCGGCGGGGGCGTGGATCTCGGCCGCGCTCTTCGCGATCCACCCCGTGCATGTCGAGGCCGTCGCCCTGTCGGTCAACCAGAGCGAGGCGCTGGTCGGCATCCTGCTGGTGAGTGCGACCGCCGCCTACGTGGATTGGCGGCGTCACGGGAATGCCGGCGCCACGGCGCCGTCAACGATCCTCGCCATCTATCTCGCCGGATGCCTGGTGAAGGAGAGCGCCCTCGTGCTGCCGGGCCTGCTCCTGGCAGCGGAACTGACGATCATCGACGACCCCACCCCCCTGCGACAGCGCGTGGCCGCCCTGCGCCCCTGGGGCCTCGGGTTGGTCGGGATCGCCGCGGTGTTCATGGGTATCCGGACGCTGGTCCTGCGGGGGATCGCCGGGACCTTCATGGCCGAAGGCCTGGTCGGACTCACCTGGCCGGGGCGGGTGCTGACGATGCTCGGCGTCGTGCCGCGCTGGGCGGCGCTGGTGTTCTGGCCCGCGCATCTGCAGGAAGACTATTCGCCGGGCGAGATCATCGGCACGGATCACTGGGGACCGGATCAGGTGATCGGCGCACTCATCCTGGTGGTGACGATCGTCCTCCTGGTGCGGAGCTGGCGGCGGAATCGGGTCGCCGCATTCGGGATCCTCTGGTTCTTCGTGGCCATCTTCCCGGTGAGCAACGTGGTGGTGCCCACCGGCATCATCCTCGCCGAACGCACCCTGTTCCTCCCGACCGTCGGCAGCATGCTGGCGCTGGGCGCGCTGGTGGCGCCGATCGGGGCGTGGTGCGCGGGCATCTCCCGGCCCTGGCTGGCCCGGGCGGCCATCGGCGCCACCGCCCTCCTCATTGCCGTCGGGCTGGCTCGAAGCAACGTCCGGATGCGGATCTGGCGGGATCCCCGGTCGCTCTGGTCGCAGTCGATGCTCGACGCCCCGGACAGTTGGCGCGTCAACGAAGCGTTCGCGTACATGCTGGGTCGCATCGGTGAGCCGGACCGGTTCGTCCACTACATGCGACAGGCGATCGCCGAGAACGGCCGGAGCGCCAGGTTGAACGCCTACCTGGCCAACTGGTTCCGCCACCGGAACGATTGCGTCAGCGCCGGCCCCCTGTACGACGAGTCCGTCCGCCTCGATCCGAGCAATGAGCTGGTCCGTGCATCCCAACTCGCGTGCCTGCTCGCCACGCCGGATTACAGCCGAGCCCGACGCGTGGCCACCGTCGGGCGGGCATACCTGCCCGACAGCCGTGTCCTGGCACGGTTCCAGGCGATGAGCGAGAGCCTGGCGGTGGCCGACCCGGAGCGCCACGGCGTCAAGGTCACGATCGACTCGCTCGACCCGGGACTCGTCAAGGTCATCGGCCCGGCCCACTGAGGGGGGCGGACCGCGGGCGCCCGGCCTAGGTGCGGGCCGGTCGCCGGGGTGGCAGGAGGTTGTAGCGGAGGATGTGGAAGAATGCGGCCACCCCGTCCCTCCACCCGATCTTCTTCCCTTCCGCATACGTCCGGCCGGAGTAGGAGATCGGGACTTCCCAGACCCGGGCGTTCGCCTGGGCCAGTCGGGCGGTGACCTCCGGCTCGAATCCGAACCGGTCGCTGGTGAGCGTCAGTGACTTCATCACCGGCGCGCGGACCATCTTGTAGCAGGTCTCCATGTCGGTCAGGTTCAGGTTGGTCAACATGTTGGAGAGGGTGGTCAGCAGGCCGTTGCCGACCGAATGCCAGTAGTACAGCACCCGATGCTCCGTCCCGAGAAAGCGCGATCCGAAGACGGCATCCGCCTTGCCGGCCAGGATCGGCGCGAGCAACCGCGGGAAATCGTGCGGATCGTATTCCAGGTCGGCATCCTGGACGACGATCACGTCGCCGGTGGCCCGGGCGATGCCCTCGCGAAGCG
>DATIEF010000063.1:0-3425 GCA_035455865.1 Gemmatimonadales bacterium
TCCGAGGTCGCAATGCACTCCATGCGTCATCCGCTGTCTGTCCTGGTCGGCGCCACGCTCGTGCTCGCCGGGACCCTCTCGGCCCAGGGCAAGCAGCCGATGCCCAACGACTATCCGCAGCACTCGATGGACCGCCCCCAGCCGCCGGTCGTCACCCCCGGCGCGGCCCTGGGAGATGCCCCCTCCGACGCCGTGGTGCTCTTCGGCGGGAAGGATCTTTCGGAGTGGGTGGACGATTCCGGCCGGCCGGCGCCCTGGACCGTGGACAAGGGGTGGTTCACCGTGAAGCCCGGCACCGGCGACATCCACACCCGGCGCGCCTTTGGCGACGTCCAGCTCCACGTCGAGTGGTCGGCGCCGACGCCAGCCACCGGCGAGGGCCAGGAGCGCGGCAACAGCGGCGTCTTCCTGATGCGGGAGTACGAGGTCCAGGTGCTCGATTCCTGGCACAACGTGACCTACGCCGACGGCGCGGCGTCCGCCATCTTCGGTCAGTATCCGCCGCTCGTCAATGCGGTGCGCCCACCGGGGGAGTGGAACGTGTACAACATCATCTTCCACGCCCCCCGCTGGAACGCGAACGGCACCCTCGCCGACTCGGCGCGGATGACCGTGATGGTGAACGGCGTCCTGGTGCAGGACAACGTGACCCTGACCGGCCCCACCGCGTACCAGCGGCGGCCCCCCTACACCCGCCAGGCCGACCGGCTCCCGATCGAGCTGCAGGACCACCAGTTCCCGGTGCGGTTCCGGAACGTGTGGGTCCGGGAACTGCCGTGAGCTATCAGCTATCAGCTATCAGCTATCAGCTATCAGCTAACGGACGCCGGTAGGATCTCGTAGTTTCAACGATGTTCGATCGCCCACGGAGCGGCTGATAGCTGATAGCAGATAGCCAGCACTCCACCACCACCAGCCAGACTTCCGATGCCCATACACACACGCAACGACGAATTCGACGCCATCGTGGTCGGCTCCGGGGCCGGCGGCGGGATGAGCGCCTACGTGCTCACGAACGCCGGCGCCAAGGTGCTGGTGCTCGAGGCGGGCCAGGACTGGGACAACACCCGCGACAGCAAGATGCTCGAGTGGCCCTACGAATCTCCCCGGCGCGGCGCCAGCACCAAGGAGCGCCCCTTCGGGGAGTTCGACGCCTGCATCGGCGGCTGGGAGATCGAGGGCGAGCCGTACGTGAGCGCGCCGGGCTCCCACTTCGACTGGTGGCGCGCCCGGATGCTGGGCGGCCGGACCAACCACTGGGGCCGCATCTCGCTCCGGTTCGGCCCCGACGACTTCCACCGCAAGTCGCTCGACGGCCTGGGCGACGACTGGCCCATCACCTACGACGACGTCGCGCCGTACTACGACCGGGTGGAGGACCTGATCGGCGTCTTCGGGAGCGCGGAAGGGCTGCACAACGCGCCGGACGGCCACTTCCTGCCGCCGCCCAAGCCCCGGTGCTACGAGCTCCTGGTCAAGCAGGCGGCCGACCGGCTCAACATCACCTGCATCCCGGCCCGGCTCTCGATCATCACCAAGTCGATCCACGGGCGGGCGCCCTGCCACTACTGCGGCCAGTGCAACCGCGGCTGCAAGGTCAACGCCAACTTCTCCTCGACCAACGTCCTCTTCCCCCCGGCCCGCGCCACCGGCAACCTGACCGTCCGCACGATGGCAATGGTGCGCGAGGTGACCGTCGGCCCCGACGGGAAGGCCACAGGGGTGAGCTACATCGACAAGACGACCGGGAAGGACGAGCACGTGACCGCGCCGGTCGTGATCCTGGCGGCGAGCGCGCTCGAGACCTCGCGGATCCTCCTCAACTCGAAGTCGAGCCGGTTCCCCAACGGCCTCGCCAACTCGAGCGGGGTGGTCGGGAAGTACATCACCGACACCACCGGCACCGACGTGGCGGGGTTCATTCCCAAGCTGGCCGACAACCTCCCGCACAACGAAGACGGCGTCGGCGGGATGCACGTCTACACCCCCTGGTGGCTCGACAACTCCAAGCTCGACTTCCCGCGCGGCTACCACATCGAGGTGTGGGGCGGGCGGGGTCAGCCGGGCTACGGCTTCATGGGCGGGATCCAGCGCTACCCCGGCGGGGGCGGCTACGGCGCCGACCTCAAGAAGGCGTACCGAAGCTATTACGGCACCACCGTCGGCTTCTCCGGCCGCGGCGAGATGATCCCCAACGACGACAGCTACTGCGAGATCGACCCGGAGAAGAAGGACAAGTGGGGGATCCCGGTGCTGCGCTTCCACTGGAAGTGGAGCGACCACGAGTACAACCAGGTGAAGCACATGCAGGAGACCTTCCGCTCCCTCATCAAGGAGATGGGGGGCGAGGTCTGGAGCCCGATGCCCACCAAGGAGCAGGGCTACGGCATCAGCTCCGGCGGGAGCATCATCCACGAGCTCGGCGGGGCGCGGATGGGGAACGACCCGTCGACCTCGGTGCTCAACGCGCACTCGCAGGCGCATGACGTCAAGAACCTCTTCGTGACCGACGGCGGGCCGTTCGTCTCCCAGGCCGACAAGAACCCGACCTGGACCATCCTGGCCCTCGCGTGGCGCACCTGCGACTACATCATCGACCAGAAGAAACAGGGGGCCCTGTGACCGACCGCAAGCTTTCCCGCCGCGAGGCGGTGACGCTCCTGGCCGCGGCGGCGCCGCTGGCGTCGATCGCGCCGGCTGGCGTGGCGCACGCTGTCCGGCAGGCGCAGTCAGCGCTCGCCGCCGAGCCGCCCTTCAAGCCGAAGTTCTTCACCGCCCACGAGTGGTCCACGGTGCGGGCGCTGGTGGACATCATCATCCCCAAGGACGGCCAGTCTGGCAGCGCCACCCAGGCGGGGGTGCCGGAGTTCATGGACTTCATCCTGATCGCATACCCCGAAGAGCAGAAGTGGACGCGGAAGGGGCTGGCGTGGCTCGACACGGAGTCGAAGCGGCGGACGAAGAAGTCGTTCTTCGCATCGAATGCCGCCGAGCGGAAGGCGCTACTCGACGACATCGCGTTCCTTGCCAAGGCGAAGCCGGAAATGAAGGACGGGGTCGAGTTCTTCAACAACTTCCGCGACTTCACCGCCAGCGGGTTCTACTCCAGCCGTATGGGCGTCGACGACCTGCAGTACAAGGGGAACACCTTCGTGATGGAGTGGAAGGGGTGCCCCGACGCGGTGCTGGAGCGGTTGGGAGTCCACTACTGAGGGGTCGTTGGTCGTTGGTCGTTGGTCGTGTGTCGTGGGTCGTGGATCGTGAGACGTGAGACGTGAGACGTGAACGTGGGCCAGGTATGCCGCACGTCATTTTCCACGACCCGTGACCCGCGACCCGCGACCCGTGACCCGCAACCCGCAACCCGCGACCCTTGAGCAATCCCCCCGAAACCCGTAACCTTTCCCCGCCCTCCCGCTCACTAT
>DATIEF010000064.1:0-2928 GCA_035455865.1 Gemmatimonadales bacterium
GGGCAGCGTGGAGTTCTTCGGGTTCGGGGGCGTCAGCGCACCCGATGCGGCATTCGGCGGGGACTACGAGGCGTGGCCCGCCGGGACCATCGGTTCAACTGGCGTACTCGGGTGGGTCAACGACAGTGGCACCGGCTACAGCGGCACTATCGCAACGCTCGACCTCCGCACCGGACACGTCACCACTTACCCGGGACTCGGGTATCACGGGTCGTATGGTCCGGCTCCCAGCTATCTACCCGATGTGGTCACGACCTCGCTCGACGCGTCCCCGGTCGCCGCCGTCCGCCTGAGCAACACCCAAGACACGCTGCGGAGCATCGCGATCCCGGGAGTCCCGCGAACGGACTATCTCATCGGCCCGTTCGTCGAGTTCCACACGGAGTCGCACTCGGCCTACGCACGGACGAGCGCCGATTCCGGCCGGACCTGGCATACCGTGAAGGACACGCTCTACCTGAATTCGACCTGGCAGCTGGTCCTGTCCCCGACGAAGCGATCGGCCACGGTGATCAACGGTTGGTCGGATTCCGGCGGCGTCGTCCTCGACGCGACATCGGGACTCACCCGCTATCGATTGACCCGGATGCGGGAGGTCGATGCGGCGGCCTTCTCCGCCGACGGCACGGTGCTCTACGTCGCGGGCAGTTCAAGGGGTCCCGGTGTAGCCCAGGCCCTGGAGGCCCTTGATGCCACCACCGGTGCCGCGCTCCACGTGGATTCGCTCCTCGGCGGCACCGCCATCTCAGCGGTGATCGACCCCGCCGGGCCCCAGCTCTTCGTCGCCGTCGACCGACCCGACGGGACGCTCGCGCTCGATGTTTACGACGCGACCACCCTGCAGCGGACCGCGACGCTCCACTCGCCCGCCACCGGGTACGACCTCTCACAATTCACCCAGTCCGGCGTGTCGATGGCGGACCGGGCCGTCTATGTGGCGCGCTCCGGGGGAAGGATCGCCCGATTCGACGTGCTCCCCCGGACAGGCACACCGGCGCCCCGGCGCCCCTGACATCCGGCGGCGCCCTTCCGCCGTAAGCGGGTCGTGCACCACCGTTTCCCTTCCCGCCCGGGGCCCGTTATGATGATGACAGCCGCGCCGGCCCGGGCCGCCCAGCCCGCGCGCCGGACCCGGCCCCGGACGATCAGCTCCGTCCCCCAACGACACCCAATGACCAAGCCGGCCCCGATCCCCCCTTCGACGGTCGACGACCAGGCGCTCATCCAGCGCGTGGCCGGCGGCGACGAGCAGGCCATCGGCCAGCTCTACGACCGGTACGCCTCGGTGCTCCACGCCGCCGCGTGGCGCATCACCGGCGAGACGGCCGACGCCGAGGAAGTGCTCCTCGACGCCTTTGCCCAGGCGTGGCGCGATGCCTCCCGCTACGACGCCCAGCGGGGCTCGGTCGGCGCATGGCTGATGACCATCACGCGCTCCCGGGCGCTCGACCTCATCCGCTCGCGCGGCCGGCGGGAACGCGCCGCGACCGCCGCCGGCGCCGACCCCGAGGCCGCCGGCATCGGCACCAGCACCTGGCGGTACGACACCTCCCGCAGCGCCGAGCAGAGTGAGCGGCGCCGCCTCATCAGCATCGCCCTCCAGAGTCTTTCGGCCGCCCAGCGCCAGGCCATCGAACTGGCCTACTATGAAGGGCTCTCGCATTCCGAGATCGCCGCCAAGCTCGGCGAGCCCCTCGGCACGGTCAAGACACGGGTGCGCCTCGGCCTCCAGAAGCTGCGGGAAGCGCTGCGGCCCTACTACGGGACGGCGGCATGAACGAGCGCGAATCCCTGCAGGACCTGGCCGCCGATTACGCGCTCGGGCTCCTCGGTCCGGAGGAGACGGCAGCGTTCGAACTCGAGCTGGCCCAGTCCCCCGGCCTCCAGCTCATCGTGCGGGAGTGCCGAGAAGCGCTCGCGGTGCTCCCGGGCGGGATCCAGTCCCCCGCGCCCGCCGCGGACCTCCGGGCCCGGGTCATCGCCCGGGCACTCGGCACCCCGGCGGCGCCGGACGCGGCTGACCCGTCGGTCGAGCTCGATGGGGCTCCGGGAGCCGACGACGCCGCTCCGGCCTCCGGGGACGACTTCGTCCTCCCGATCACCAGCGAATCGCCGGTGGCACGGGCGCCGCGCCGGGGCGGCAGTTCGGCGGGCTGGTGGATGGCACTCGCGGCCTGTCTCATCGTCGCCGCCGGGCTCGGCGCCCTCTGGCGGAGCGCACTCCGGGCGGGCCAGGCGGCGCTGGTGCGGGAGGCCACGCTCCGGGCGTCGGTCGACTCCGTGTCGAAGCAGCTTGCCGCGCGCGATGCGACGCTCCGGGCCATCCTCGCCCCGGGCGTCGAGCTGCACTTGCTCCGGTCGACCGGGGCGCCCGAGCCGGGGATCGAGTTCTTCTGGAACAAGAAGTCCCATTCGGCGCTGATGTACGCCTTCAACCTCACGCCATCGGCCAAGGGCCGCACCTACCAGCTCTGGATGATCCAGGGCGACAAGCGGATCCCCTCGGTCACCTTCGACGCGGCGAGCGATGGCCACGCCCTGGTCGACAAGATCGCGATGCCGCCCGACATCCCGTTCGAGGCCCTGGCGGTGACCGACGAGCCCACCGGCGGGTCGACCCAGCCGACGACACCGGTGCTCCTGGTGGCGTCGATCGGATCGTAGACGCGATCCCGCGGATGGTACGTGGCAACGAGCCCCCGGGGACGACCCCGGGGGCTCGTTCGCATCGGTGATAGGTCGGCTATTTGGTGAAGCCGACCAGCACCGGCGCGCCCGACGACACCGAGCGTTCCACCGCCGCGGTCATGATGGCGGCCTGACGGTCGGCCCCAGCGCCCGACGGCACGGCGAATCCCACCGTCTTGGCCCCGGCCGCACAGGTGACCTTGATGGTCATCGGAGTGTAGATCCCGGCCGTCAGCGCCC
>DATIEF010000065.1:0-3199 GCA_035455865.1 Gemmatimonadales bacterium
AGTCGCGGGTCGCGGGTCGTGGGTCGCAGGTCGCGGGCCACGGGTCGCGGGTCGTGGGTCGTGGGTCGCGGGTCGCGGGTCGCGGGTCTCACCTCTTCCCCTCTTCCCTCTTCCCTCTCACCCCTCCCCTCTCACCTCTCACGTCTCACGACTCACCTCCCCGTGCTCCCGAACCCCCCCGCCCCCCGCCCCGTCGCCGGGAGTTCCCCGACCTCCCGGAACTCCGCCACCTCGAACCGGGCAAAGACCAGCTGGGCGATCCGCATCCCCCGGGTCACCGTAAAGGGCTCCTGCCCCAGGTTGATCATCGGCACCTGGATCTCCCCCCGGTAGTCGCTGTCGATGGTGGCCGGGGTGTTCGGCAGGGTCATCCCGTGCTTCCAGGCCAGCCCCGACCGGGGGCGGATCTGGCACTCGAACCCCGCCGGGATGGCGATGCAGAACCCCGTCGGCACGAGCTTCCGCTCCATCGGGGCGAATGCGACCTCCTCCGCGGCCACGATGTCGTAACCTGCGGCCCCATCGGTCTGCCGGGCCGGCATCGGGAGCCCCTCGGCGCGAAGGAGGCGCGTGAACTGGAGGTCGAGCATCGGAGATCGGCGCAGGGACGCAGCGTCGCAGTGGCGCGGGAGATCGGGAACGCAGGGGTGGAGAGCCTTCGCCCCTGCGTCCCTCCATCCCTGCGCCGCTACAGCACCGACGCCACGTCCACCAGCGGCAGCCCGAACGCCTCGGCCACGCCGGGATAGACCACCTTGCCCTCGACCACGTTGAGGCCGAGCGCCAGGGCGCGGTCCTCGCGGCACGCCTTCCGCCAGCCGTCACGGGCCAGCCGGATGCCGTACTTGAGCGTCGCGTTGGTGAGCGCCAGCGTCGAGGTGCGGGGCACGCCGCCGGGCATGTTGGCCACGGCGTAGTGCAGGATCCCGTCCACGAAGTAGGTCGGGTTCTCGTGGGTGGTGGGCTTGATCGTCTCGACGCAGCCCCCCTGGTCCACCGCCACGTCCACGATGACCGAGCCCGGCTTCATGAGCTTGAGGTCCTCGCGCTTGACGAGGTGCGGGGCCTTCGCGCCCGGCAGCAGGACCGCCCCGACCACGAGGTCCGACCGGCGGATCGCCTCGAGGATGTTGTGCCGGTTGGAAAAGAGCGTGTCGACGTTGGCCGGCAGCACGTCCGAGAGGTACCGGAGCCGCTCGAGCGACACGTCGAGGATCGTCACGTGGGCGCCGAGGCCGGCGGCCATCTTGGCCGCGTTGATGCCGACGACGCCGCCGCCGATGATCGTCACCTCGGCCGGCGCCACGCCCGGGACGCCGCCCAGCAGGATCCCGCTCCCGCCGTGGTGCTTCTCGAGGTACTTGGCCCCCTCCTGCACCGCCATCCGGCCGGCCACTTCCGACATCGGCGTGAGGAGCGGCAGCTCGCCGATGGGGAGCTGGACCGTCTCGTACGCCACCGCGATCGCGCCCGACTTGATCACCGCCTTGGTGAGCTCCTCGGCCGCCGCAAAGTGGAAGTAGGTGTAGATGACCTGGCCCTTGCGCATCCGCGGCCACTCCGACGCGATCGGCTCCTTCACCTTCATGATCATGTCGGCCTTGGCCCACACCTCGTCGGCGGTCGGGATGATCTTCGCGCCGGCGGCCACGTAGGCCTCGTCGGCGAAGCCGCTCCCCACCCCGGCCCCCTGCTCCACGGTGACCGTATGCCCGGCCGCCACGAGGGCTTCCGCCCCCGCCGGCACCAGCGCCACGCGGTTCTCGTTGGTCTTGATCTCCTTCGGCACGCCGATCTGCATGGTCGTCTCTGCGATTTGGAGTTTGACTGCCGGTGAACGGTCAACGGTGAACGGTCAACGGGACATCCCGTGCCATTCTCCATCCGCCGTTCACTCTTCACCGTTCACTGTTCACCGTTCACTGTTCACCGGCCCCCCGGCCCCAGCCGTACCACCGTCTGCCGGTCGGGGGCAAAGTACTCCGCCGCAATGGCCGCCACGTCCTCGGCGGTGATAGCGTCGACCTCGGCGAGCAGCTGGTCAAGGTCGCGATAGCGGTCCTGGCCGAGCGCCACCGACGCCATCCGCCCCATCCGGCTGAGCGGGCTCTCGAGCCCCAGCATGATCTGGCCCTTCAGCTGCTGCTTGCCGTCCGCCAGCTCCTGGGCGGTGAGCCCCTCGCGCGCGAGCCGGCCGTATTCGGCCAGGATGGCCTCGAGCGCCTGGTCGGCGGTGGCGGGCTGGGTGCCGATGTAGCTCCCTGCCAGCCCCGACGCCTGGTAGAGGCTCTGGAAGGCATACACCGCGTAGGCCAGGCCCAACTCCTCACGGATGCGCTGGAAGAGCCGGCTCGACATCCCGCCGCCGAAGACGTTGGTGACCACCGAGAGCGCCCAGCGCCGCGGATCGCGGGTGGCGAAGGTGTCGGTGCCGACGACGATGTGGGTCTGGGCGGTGTCCCGCTCGTGCCGCTGGTGGACGCCGCGCCGCGCCGGCGCAGGGGCCACCGCCTCGCGCGGCGCCGCGGCCCCGGGCTCCAGCCATCCCTCGTGCTCGAGGAGGCCCAGCACCTGGTCGTGGTCGAGGTTCCCGGCCGCCGCCACCACCACGTTTCCGGGATAGTACCCGCGCCCGTGCAGGGCGCGGAGTTCCCCGGCCGAGAGACCGGAGACGGTCTCCCGGGTGCCGAGGATCGAGTAGCCGTAGGGATGGTCGGGGTAGAGCGCGCGCGAATGGAGCTCGAACACCAGGTCGTCGGGGGTGTCGTCGACCATGTTGATCTCCTCGAGCACGACGTTGCGCTCGAGGTCGAGGTCCTCCTGCCGGAGGAGCGGGCGCCGCACCAGGTCGGTGAGGACGTCCACGGCGCGCGGCAGGTCCTGATCGAGCACGCGGGCTTGAAACGCGGTGGTGTCGCGGGAGGTGTAGGCGTCGAGCGAGCCGCCCCGGGCTTCGAGCGCCAGCGCGATTTCCTGCGCGCTGCGCCGCTCGGTGCCCTTGAAGACCATGTGCTCGAGCAGGTGCGACACGCCCATCTTGGGGCGCGGCTCGTGCACGCTGGCCGAGCGCACCCAGATGCCCACCGCGGCCGAGCGCACGCTGGCGACGCGCTCGGTCAGCACCATGACGCCGTTCGGCGCGGTGGTCTGGTGGACCTCCCGGTCGAGCGGGACGGTCTGCATTACCGCGAGCGGACCG
>DATIEF010000066.1:0-2943 GCA_035455865.1 Gemmatimonadales bacterium
GGCTCGAGGGGGAGGACCCCCTCCTCGCCCGTTCGGGCCTGAGAACGGCCTACTACGCGCACAGCTTCGTGTGCCGACCAGTGAATCCTGGCGTCGTCCGGGCCACGACGGAGCACGCGGGCGTCAGGTTTCCGGCGATGATTCGGTCCAGGGGCATGGTGGGCGTGCAATTCCACCCGGAGAAGAGCGGGGCACCCGGTCTAGCGTTCCTGGCCGCGGTGCTCCAGGAGGTCGGCACATGAGGGTCTTTCCGGCGATCGACCTGCGCGGCGGCGCGTGCGTCCAGCTGGTGGGCGGCGCGCCCGACGCGGAGAAGATCCGCCTCCCCGACGCGGCGGAGGTGGCGAACCGCTGGAAGGCGGCGGGGTTCAAGGTGCTGCACCTGGTCGACCTCGACGCCGCGCTGGGGACCGGCTCGAACGCCGCGGTGATCGCCCAGATCCTGAAGACCTCCGGGCTGGAGGCCGAGGTGGGCGGCGGCGTGCGCGACGCCGAGTCGATCCAGCGACTGCTCGATCTCGGGGCCAACCGGGTGATCGTCGGCACCCGGGCGCTCGAAGACCCGCGCTGGCTAGAGGAGATGGCCTTCCAGTTCCCCGGCAAGCTGATCCTCGCCGCCGACGCGCGCGGCCGGCAGGTGGTGACCCGCGGATGGACCCGGACCCTCTCCCAGGACGTGGGGGCGCTGGTCGCGGGCGTGGACCCGCTGCCGCTGGCGGCGATCATGGTCACCGCGGTGCACGTCGAGGGACTCGAGGGCGGCACCGACCTGGCGCTCATGTCCGAGCTGGTGGAGACGACCAGCCACCCGCTCCAGGCCTCGGGTGGCATCGCCTCCATCGACGAGCTCCGCAAGCTGGCCAGCGCCGGCGTGGCCGCGGCCATCCTCGGGATGGCGCTGTACACCGGGAAGATCGACGCCCGGGCCGCGGCGAAAGAGTTCCCGTGACCGTCAGGCTGGTACGAGAGACGAAGGAGTCCCGGGTCGAGGTGGAGATCGGCCCGGGCTCGGACCCGGCGCGGATCGAGACCGGGAAGCCGTTTCTCGATCACATGCTGGCGACGTTCGGCCGCTACGCGGGGCTGAGCCTCGGCGTGCGCGCCCGGGGCGATCTGACCCACCACCTGATGGAGGACGTGGCGATCACCGTGGGGCTGGCCTTCCGGAAGATGATCCCCGCGACCGCCGCCCGGTTCGGCGAGCGCACCGTGCCGATGGACGACGCCCTGGTCCAGGCCGCGGTGGACGTCGGGGGCCGGGCCTACTACCGGGGCAAGCTCCCCAACGCCCTCTACGAGCACTGGATGCGGAGCTTTGCCGAGAACGCCGGGGCCACCCTGCACCTGCGGGTGCTGCGAGGCCGCAACCGGCACCACGTCATCGAGTGCGCGTTCAAGGCGCTGGGCCTGGCGCTCCGCGACGCGCTGGCCGAGGGTGGCTCGGTGTTCAGCCTCAAGGGCTCGGTGAAGGTCACGGAGAGCTGATGCTGGCGCCGCGCATCGTCGCCTGCCTGGACGTCACCGGCGGGCGGGTGGTGAAGGGAACCCGGTTCGTCGACCTCCGCGACCAGGGTGATCCAGTGGAGCTCGCGGAGGCCTACGGGCGGGAAGGGGCCGACGAGGTCACCTTCCTCGACATCTCTGCGACCCCCGAGCAGCGCGCGCCGCTGCTGGACGTGGTGCGGCGCACCGCCGAGCGGCTGTTCGTGCCGCTGACCGTGGGCGGCGGGATGCGCTCGGTCGACGACGTGGAGCGGGCACTCCGGGCAGGCGCGGACAAGGTCGCGCTCAACTCGGCGCCGGTGCGGGCCCCCGAGCTGTTCTCCGAGTGCGCCCGGCGCTTCGGCGCCCAGTGCGTGGTGGCGAGCATCGATGCCCGGCGCTCGGGCGACCGCTGGCAGGTCGTGGTCGGCGGAGGGCGGCAGGCGGTGGACCTCGACGCGGTGGAGTGGGCGCGCGAGGCCGAGCGGCGCGGCGCCGGGGAGATCCTCCTCACCAGCATCGACCGCGACGGCGTGCGTACCGGCTATGACCTCGAGCTCACGCGGGCGGTCGCGCGGGCGGTCCACGTCCCGGTGGTCGCCTCGGGTGGGGCGGGCGAGGCCGAGCACCTCCGCGCAGTGCTGCAGGACGCAGGCGCGGACGCGGCGCTGGTGGCGGGAATTCTTCATGACGGGACCACCACCGTCCGGGCGCTGAAGAAGGCGCTCTCTGCGGCGGGGGTGCCGGTGCGCGGCGAGGCGTGATGAGCGAGGCACGGTCGTGGATGGAGGCGGCGGAGGCGGTGGCCCGGGTCGCGGGGGAGGTGGCGCTGCGCCACTACCACCGCGGCGTCACCGTGGAGACCAAGGACGACGGGACGCCCGTCTCGGTGGCCGACCGGCAGGCGGAGGAGGCCGCCCGGGCCTGGCTGGAGAAGCACTGCCCGGCCGACGGGATCCTCGGGGAGGAGCTGGGGATGACCCGCCCCGAGGCGCGCCGGCGCTGGATCCTCGACCCCATCGACGGCACCAAGACCTTCGTCCGCCGGGTGCCGCTCTGGGGGACCCTGGTGGCGCTGGCGGAGGGAGAGACCGTGCTCGCCGGAGCCGCGTTCTTCCCGGCCGTCGACGAGCTGGTGGTCGCGGCGCAGGGCGCGGGATGCCTCTGGAACGGGAAGCCAGCGCGGGTCTCGAGCGTGTCGAAGCTGTCCGAGGCGGTGCTGCTCACCACCGACACGCGGATGGGCACGCCGGAGCAGTGCCGCGTGCTCGACGGCCTCTGCGGGCGCGCCGGGTTCGCGCGCACCTGGGGCGACTGCTACGGCTACCTGCTCGTCGCCACCGGCCGCGCCGAGGCGATGGCCGACATGATCATGGCTCCGTGGGATGCCGCGGCGCTCCAGCCGATCATCGAGGAGGCCGGCGGCGCCTTCACCGACTGGACCGGCCGGCGCACGGCCTT
>DATIEF010000067.1:0-2242 GCA_035455865.1 Gemmatimonadales bacterium
GGAGGGCGGCCCGGCCGCCGACCGCGATGTCAGGCCCCACGGGTCCTGGGGATCCCGCCGGCGACCTCACCCGACGACGCGGGATAGCTCACCCGCTCGTGGTACATCCCGCCCAGCACCCGGGCGAACTCCGCCTGGACCCGGTCGAGGTCGCGGAGCGTGAGCGGCGCATCGTCGAGCTGGTGGGTGGCCACCCGCGATGCGACCACGCGCGCGATGGCCTGCCGCACCGCCTCCGGCGTCGGATGATCGAGGGCCCGGACCGCCGCCTCGGAGGAATCGGCGAGCATCGCGATGGCGGTCTCCGCCGTGGCGGGACGCGGGCCGGGGTAGGTGAACGCCCGGTCGTCGAGCGGCGCCACCCCGCCCTGCCGGGCGCGTTCGAGGAAGAACTCGACCCGGCCGGTGCCGTGGTGTTCGGCGATGAACGCCCGGAGCACACCGGGGAGGTGATGCTCGCGGGCGAGCGCCAGTCCCGCCTCCACGTGTTCGCGGATGATCCGGGCCGACTCCGCCGGGTCGAGCCCCTCGTGCGGGCTGCCGGCCCGCGGCTGGTTCTCGACGAAGTACTGGGGCCGGGCCAGCTTGCCGATGTCGTGGTAATAGCAGCCGACGCGGGCCAGGAGCCCGTTGGCGCCGACCGCCTCCGCCGCCGCCTCCGAAAGGTTGGCCATCGCGACGCTGTGGGCGTAGGTGCCCGGCGCCTCGAGGGCCAGGCGCTTGAGGAGCGGGCGGCCGGGGTCGGAGAGCTCGAGGAGGGTGAGGTCGGTGGTGACGTGCGTGGCCGACTCCGCGAGCGGCAGGAGCAGCTGCGCCACCGCCGCGCTCGCGATCGCGACGCCGACGCCCCACGCCGCGCTCACCAGGATCGCTTCCGGCTGCCACGCGAACGTGAGGCCGAGCGCGAGGGAGGTGACCACGTACGCGCCGGCCACCAGCGCCACCGTGGGATAGATGCTCTTCCGCCGGCGGACCATCCGGATGCCGAGCGCCCCGGCCACGCCGCCGGTGAGCCCGAAGACGAGCGCCGCCTGGTCGGGAAAGACCCACTGTGCGCCGATCAGCACCGCCAACGTGACCGCGGCGAAGACCGACAGGCGCCCGCTCCAGAGCATCGTGACGAGCATCGCGACGAAGGGCACCGGGGAGAGTTCCGGGCGTCCCGGCGCCAGGCGGGCGCCCATCGCCGCCGCAGCGATGGCAAAGGCGAAGAGCACCGTGACGAACCCGACCTCACGGAGCGAGCGGTACGTCTCCCGGCGGTAGAAGGCGAGGAGCGCCCAGAAGGGGGCCAGCAGCACGCCATCGTACAGCACCGGGCCCGCGAACTGGCGGAACCCGTCGAGCGGCCCCGCCGACGCGCCGGACGGGGCGCCGGTGCCGGGGAACGCCACCGCCGTGACCAGCGCCAACCCGGCCAGGAGCGCCCAGCGGGCGGAGTGCCAGCGCACGGGGCCGGCGGCGCGATCGCCCATCAGCCGTTCTGGTCCTCGGCGTACGCCTTGATGATCTCGCGCACGAGCCGGTGGCGGACGACGTCCGCTTCGTCCAGGTAGCAGAAGGCGATCCCCTCGATGCCCGGCAGGACGCGCTCGACCTGGATGAGGCCGGAGTCCTCGCGGGTGGGGAGGTCGATCTGCGTCTTGTCGCCGGTGACGACGACCTTGCTGTTCACCCCGATGCGGGTGAGGAACATCTTCATCTGCGCGCCGGTGGCGTTCTGGGCCTCGTCGAGGATGATGAACGCGTCGGCGAGGGTGCGGCCGCGCATGTACGCGAGCGGCGCGATCTCGATGGTGCGGGTCTCGAGCGCCTTCTGGACCTTGTCGTGCGGCATCATGTCCTCGAGCGCATCGTACAGCGGCCGCAGATACGGATCGACCTTGGCCTGCAGGTCGCCGGGGAGGAAGCCGAGGGACTCCCCCGCCTCCACCGCGGGCCGCGCGAGGACGATGCGGCGCACCCGCTTCCGCGCCAGCGCCTCGACCGCCTTGGCCACCGCGAGGTAGGTCTTGCCGGTGCCGGCGGGACCCACGCCCACCACGATGTCGTGGAGGCCGATGGCCTGAACGTAGTCCTTCTGCCCCTGGGTCTTGGGAACGATGGCCTTGCGGGTGCCGGGGAGTACGATGCGCTGGTCGCCACTTCCGTCGTGCTCCGGCGGCAGGCCGTCGGCGGCGTAGCGGTGGACGTCCTCGACGGTCACCGCCTCGCCCATCCGGGCGCTGTCGATCATCCCCTG
>DATIEF010000068.1:0-18000 GCA_035455865.1 Gemmatimonadales bacterium
CAGCGAGTACCGCACCGCCGTCGCGTGATCGAACCGCCTGCCCCGCGCCGACATCAGGACGATCGGGCCCGCCGGGCGGAACGACTCCACCGCCTCGAAGAAGGGCTCCGGCTTGAGCACCATCCCCGCCCCACCGCCGTACGGCGCATCGTCCACCGTGTGATGCCGGTCGTGGGTGAAGTCCCGCAGCTGCACCAGCCGGTACCCCACCTTCCCCGCCGCCGCCGCCCGCCCCGGGATGCTCGCCGAGAGCCAGGGCCCGAAGGCCTCCGGGAAGAGCGTCACCACGTTGACCTGCAGCATCACTCCACCAGCCCGTCCGGGACCACCACCGACAGCCGCCGCTCGGCGCGGTCCACCGCCGTGACGAACTCCTTGCGGAACGGCAGCAGGAACTCGCGCTTCGGCCCCTGCACCTCGATCATCAGCCCCTGCGGCAGCTCGTAGACGCCGCTCACCAGTCCCACCGGCTGTCCGTCCGCATCCCGTACGCTGAATCCGGCCAGCTCGTGCAGGTAGACCTCGCCCTCGGCCGGCGGCGTCAACTCTTCCACCAGCGCGGCGAGGAACTGCCCCCGCCACTGATCCAGCGCCACCCGGTCCTCCACGTCGCGGAACTTGAGCAGCCACTCGCGGTGGTAGCCCTTGGCCCGCTCCACCTGGACCTCGCCCAGCACCGCCCCGCCCAGGTCCCAGCGCTCCAGCCGGCGTCCGGCGGCGAAGACCTCCTCCGGCCGGTCGGTGAGCGGGAACACCGTGTACTCGCCCTTCAGGCCGTGCGGCTTGCGGAGCCGCCCCACCACCAGGTGGCGCGACCCGCCCGCCACGTCAGGCCGAGGCGACGGCGACGCCGGCGGCCTTGAGCAGCGCCGCCACGGTGTCGCTCGGCGTGGCGCCCTTGGCGAGCCACGCCTTCGCCTGCTCGACGTTGACCTTCACCTTTTCCGCGGCGGTCTTCGCCTTCGGGTTGTACTCGCCGAGCGTGGCGATGAACCGGCCATCGCGCGCCTTTTCCTTCTCGGCCACCACGATGCGGTAGAGCGGCACGCCCTTGCGGCCGACCCGGCGGAGACGAATCCTCGTTGCCATTCCCTGCTCCTCTGCGTGAGACTTCAGGCGGGCGATCGAGGCCCGAAAGGCATCCTGGCCCCGGGCTTTCCCGCCGACTTCATGAACTTCTTCATCTGGCCGAACTGCGCCAGCAACTGGTTCACTTCCTGCACCGGCCGGCCCGACCCCTTGGCGATCCGGAGCCGGCGCGACCCGTTGATGAGGTCCGGGTCGGTGCGTTCCTTCGGCGTCATCGAGAGCACGATGGCCTCGACGTGCTTGAGCTTCTTCTCGTCCAGGTTGGCCTTGGAGAGCGCCTGGGCGTTGACGCCCGGCAGCATCCCCAGCACACCCTTGAGCGGACCCAGCGCCTGCATCTGCTTCATGGCGCCCAGGAAATCCTGGAGGTCCATCCCCTTCTTCGACACCGCCTTCTTGGCCAGGCGCTCGGCCTCGGCCTGGTCGACGACCCCCTGCGCCTTTTCCACCAGCGTCAGGATATCGCCCTGCTGCAGGATCCGGCCGGCCATCCGCTCGGGATGGAACGGCTCGAGGGCGTCGAGGCCCTCGCCGGTGCCGACGTACTTGATCGGCGCCCTGGTGACCCCGTAGATGGAGAGCGCCGCGCCGCCGCGGGCATCGCCGTCCATCTTCGTGAGCACCACGCCCGTCACGCCGAGGGCCTCATGGAAGCCGCGCGCGATGCGCACCGCGTCCTGGCCCGTCATTCCGTCGGCCACGAGAAGGATCTCGTGGGGCTTGACCGCCTCCTTGAGGCGGCGGAGCTCGTCCATCAGCGCGTCATCGACCTGCAACCGGCCGGCGGTGTCCACCAGGACGGTGCGGGCCCGCGCCTTCCCCGCCGCCTCGATGCCGCGCCGCACGATGCCCACCACGTCGGTGACACCGGGCTCCGCATGCACCCCCACCTGCACCTGCCGCCCCAGCGTTTCCAGCTGTTCCAGCGCGGCGGGACGGTAGACGTCCGCGGCCACGAGGAACGGCGCCTTCTGCTCGAGCTTGAGCCGCTTGGCGAGCTTCCCCGCCGTCGTCGTCTTGCCCGATCCCTGCAGCCCCACGACGAGGACCACCGTCGGCGGCACCGATGCGAAGGCGAGCGGTGCCTGCCGCTCGCCGAGAAGCGCCACCAGCTCGTCGTGGACGATCTTGACGATCTGCTGCCCGGGGCGGACGCTCTTGAGCGCCACCACCCCGACGGCCTTCTCCTGCACCCGCTCAAGGAACTCCCGCGTGAGCTCGAAGCTCACGTCCGCCTCGAGCAACACCCGGCGGACCTCGCGGAGACCCTCGCGGACGGCCTCTTCGGTCAGGACCCCGCGCCCCGTCAATTTCTGGAGCGTGGCGGTCAGTTTTCCGGAGAGCTCGTCGAACATAAGCCTTGAAGTATAGCGGGGTTACGTGACAGGAGCAACCGGCGGGGAGGCCCTGTTGGTCAGGGCTTAGGGCTTAGCGCTTGGGGCTTGAGACGGCGCGCGGGGCGCCGAGCGTGCTTCTGCGACCGGCAGGTCCCGCCATCCGGGCCAGCCGGTCGGGGCGTGGACGAACAGGGTCCCGGGGCGGCCATCGATGTCCTTTGCCTCCAACGACATCCGGTACCCGGGGCGGACCCGCGCCAGCCAGGGCCCCTTGGCCGCGGCCAGGAACCGATCCCGCGCCACGGGGGTGTCCCAGACCGCCGCCCACACGAGAGCCGGCCCGGATGCCGCCTCATAGACCACATACCGGTCGCCACCCCACCCTACAGGGATGGCGGTCGGCACCTCGGCCTGGCCCCGGATCTCGGAAAGGAGGATCCGCACCCCTTCGTCGCCAAGGACATCACTGTCGACGGAATCGGTGGGGCCGCCGGTGAACGCTACCGGGATGGGCTGGTCGCCGGCCTGGTAGTGGCTGGGGAGGAGGATCTGCTCGGTGCTGGTGGGCATCCGGGCGCCGTACGGCTGGACCGAATCGGGATGGGTGGTCATCCACCAGCGCATGAACTCCGCGCCCGACAGGTAGGGAAAGATGAGCCCTTCCCGCACCACCCGCGGGGCGCCGGCAAAGGCCGGCATCGTCCGCTGGTTCTTCGCGAGCTGGTCGCGCACGGTCTCCCAGAGCGAGGGATCGAGCACCCGGTCGCCGACGCGGGGCTGCATCCGCATCATCGCGAGCGTGGCCTGGCCTTCGAGGATCGACTGCGCCGCCAGGAGCCGGTCGGCGTCGGCCTTCTGGCCCAGGATCGAGTCGAGGGGGATGTAGTCGTGCTGGAGCGCGTGGACCATCTCGTGGGAGACGGTGGCCACGCGGAATGCCGGGGGCGCGCCCGCCACGCCGAAGAAGGCAGCGGAGTCCGGGTCGTAGAACCCGGCGACCTGCTCGCTCAGCACGTCGAGGTAGAGCTTGCCGAGGTCGGTGGAATCGGGGAGGAGCGTGAGGAGGCGGTAGGCATCCCGCAGGTCGCGCATCCGCTGGCCCGGGTAGTCCGCGCGGAACTTGGCGTCGAGGTACGTGCGGAGCTGTTCGCGGGAGATGATCTCTGCCCGCGGCAGGTGGGTGAACCTGAGCCCCGTAGCGTGTTCCACGAAGGGCGCCAGCGAATCCATCAGGCGGGTGAGTTCGGCGGCCTCCGACACGGCCGGCGGGCGCCCCCGGCAGGCGGCGAGCGCCACGGCCGCCACCACGAGCACCCGCCTCATCCGCC
The DNA here is from genome assembly GCA_035455865.1 of Gemmatimonadales bacterium. GTDB lineage: Bacteria > Gemmatimonadota > Gemmatimonadetes > Gemmatimonadales > GWC2-71-9 > CAMLHU01. Next base: position 3,755 of record DATIEF010000068.1, read on the forward strand.
GAACGCGACCTGGCGGTACCAGTCGATGATGGCGGCGCCGACGAGGTAGGTGGTGGCGGCGCCGACGGCCAGGAAGACGCCGAACGGGACCAGCTTCGCCTTCCGCAGCATCGCCCACGGCACGAAGATGAGCACGCCGAGCACCGAACCGAGGAAGATCGTCAGGAGCACGCTGGCCCAGCCGCCGGTGAAGGCACCCACCATCGCCATCATCTTGATGTCGCCGCCGCCCATCGCGTCTTCCTTGAACACCTTCTTCCCCACCACCGCCACCAGCCAGAGCACGCCGAACCCGACCGCGGCGCCCACGAGCGAACGCCCGATCCCGCCGAAGCCGTCGGGTAGATGGAGCGCCACGCCGAGGACCAGGCCGCCGATGGAGAACTCGTCGGGGATGATGTACTCCCGGGCGTCGGTCATCGCGATGCCGAGGAGGATGGTGAAGAAGATCGCGCCGCGGAACGCCTCGAGCGAAGGGCCGAGGGCCCAGGCGAACCCCGCCCAGATGGCCGCCGTGACGAGTTCGATCAGCGGATACTGGATCGAGATCGGCGCGGCGCACTGGCGGCACTTGCCGCGGAGCAGCAGCCAGGAGACGACCGGGATGTTGTCGTACCACCGGAGGCCGTACCCGCACTTGGGACAGCGCGACGGTGGCCGCACCACCGACTCGTTGGCCGGCAGGCGCAGGATGCACACGTTGAGGAAGCTGCCGAGGACGGCGCCGAGGAGCGCGCCGAAGAGGGTCAGGGTCAGGTCACCGGCCACGGGTCACCTCGTGCAGCAGGATGCCGGCCGCCACGGCCACGTTGAGCGATTCCGCCTGCGGCGCGATCGGGATCGACACCCGCCGCACGCCGCCGGCAAGGAGATCGGCGCGGATCCCGGCGCCCTCGTTGCCGAGGAGCAGCGCCACCGGCGCCGTCGGAGGACCGATCCGGCGCACGTCCTCGCCGGCGGTGTCGGTGGCCCAGAGCGCTATGCCCTTGGACGTGAGCCAGTCCAGGCCCTCGGCATCCGAGGCGTGGACCGCCGGCAGCCGGAAGAGGGCGCCCATCGAGCCGCGCAGCGCCTTCGGGTTGAGCAGGTCGGCGGTGCCGGGGAGCGCCACCAGGCCGGCGGCGCCGAGCGCGAGCGCCGTCCGGGCGATCGTCCCGACGTTGCCGGGATCCTGCACGCCGTCGAGCACGAGGACGGGATGCTCTCGAGTCGCGTGGATGTCGGCGAGCGACCACGCCCTGGGCGCGGTGACGGCCACCACGCCCTGCGGATGCTCGGTGTCGGCGAGTTCCACCAGCTCGGCGTCGGTGACCAGCTCCAGCGGCACCGACCGGGCCGTCAGCGCCGCCTTGAGCGCCTGGCCTCGGGCGGTCCCCTCGAGCGCCGGCGCGATGGCCGCGCCCTTGATGGCCACCCCGGCCGCCAGCGCCTCCTCGACCAGGCGGACCCCCTCGGCCAGGGCCAGCGCGCGGCGCTCCCGCGCCTTGCGGCGGTGAAGGTCACGGATAGTGGAAAGGAGTGTGCTCATCGCCTTCAAGAAGCGGGAGGACGGGGGAAAGGGGAAGTGGGAACGTGGCGCCGGCCGGGCCGCCGCCGCGCTTCCATATATTGTAGCGATGACCCCGCCACCACCGATCGCGCTCACCATCGCCGGATCCGACTCCGGCGGCGGGGCCGGGATCCAGGCCGACCTCTGGACGTTCCACCAGTTCGGGGCGTACGGCACGTCGGCGATCACCGCCATCACCGCCCAGAATACGGTGGAGGTGCGCCGGGTGGAGGCGCTCGACCCCGGGATGGTCCGCGCCCAGCTCGACGCCCTGGCGGACGACCTCCCCCCCGCGGCGCTCAAGACCGGGATGCTCGCCACCGGCGCCATCGCCGCCGTGGTGGCTGACGTCATCGCTGCCCGCGCCTGGCGCCACTATGTGCTCGACCCGGTGATGACCTCGACCTCGGGCCAGCGGTTGCTCGACCCAGCGGCGGTATCGACCGTGCGCGACCGGCTGCTCCCGCTGGCCGCGCTGGTCACGCCGAACCTCGACGAAGCGGAGACCCTCACCGGGATCGAGGTGCGGGATCCGGCGGCGATGGACGAAGCGGGTCGGCGTCTCCTCGCGCTCGGCGCCGGCGCGGCACTCATCAAGGGGGGCCACCTCGCCGGCGACGACCTGGTCGACGTGCTCGTGACGGGCACCGGCGTGCGGCGCTACCGTCACGGCCGGGTCGCCACGACCTCGACCCACGGCACCGGATGCACGCTCTCCGCAGCGGTCACCGCCGGGCTCGCACACGGCTGGGACCTGGAACGCGCCGTGGCCACCGCCCTCGACTTCGTGGCCCGCGCCATCGCCGCGGCGCCGGGACTCGGGAGCGGGAGGGGGCCGGTGGGGCACGTTGTTCAGGTGAACGGTGAACAGTGAACGGTGAACGGGGCGATCTCGGACACCGTGCGGCTCCTCCCGTTCACCGTTGACCGTTGACCGTTCACTTCAGTTCCGCGACGATCCCCTCCACCAACCTCCCCAGCTCGTCCTTGACCGCCTCGGCGGCCTCCATCACTTCCTTGTGGCTGAGCGGCGTCGGCGAGATGCCGGCCGCGGGATTGGTGACCGTGGAGATCGCGAGGCAGCGCATCCCCTGCGCCCGCGCGGCGATCACCTCGAGCACGGTGCTCATCCCGACCGCGTCGGCGCCGAGCTTCTCCAGCATCCGCACCTCTGCCGGGGTCTCGTAGGTCGGCCCCAGGAGGCCGGCGTACACCCCTTCCTCCAGCCCGACACCACACGCCTTCGCCACCGCGCGGGCGACGTCGCGCAGCGTGCGGTCGTAGGGGTCGGTCATGTCGGGGAAGCGCTCCTCCCCCGCCCGCACAGCACCGACCAGCGGGTTGCGGCCGGTCAGGTTGAGGTGGTCGGAGATCAGCATCAGCGTTCCGGCCTTGAAGGTGCGCCGGATCCCGCCCGCCGCGTTGGTCAGGATCAGCGTGCGGACGCCGAGCGCCGCGAAGACCCGGACCGGCAGCGCCGTGACCTCGGCCGAGTGGCCTTCGTAGGCGTGGAAGCGGCCGCTCTGCGCGATGACCTGCCTTCCCCCGAGCGTCCCGATGACGAGCTCCCCCTTGTGGCCCACGACCGTGGGGACGTGGAAGCCGGGGATCGCGTCGTAGGGGATCCGCACCGCGTCGGAAACGCGCTCGGCCAGGTGGCCGAGGCCCGAGCCGAGGACGAGGGCGATGGCGGGCTTCCGCCCGGCGAGCCTCGCGCGGACGGCGTCGGTGGCGAGGGTGACAGGATCGGTCACAGCAGCATCCCCGCGATCGTGGCGGAGAGGAAGTTGGCGAGCGTGCCGGCGAGCATCGCGCGGAAGCCGAGCTTGGCCAGGTCGCCCTTGCGGTTGGGGGCCAGGGCGCCGATGCCGCCGATCTGGATGCCCACCGAGCTGATGTTGGCAAAGCCCGCCAGGGCAAAGCTCGCGATGACGAACGACCGCGGGTCGAGCGTGGCCTTGAGGGGCCCGAGCTGCGAGAAGGCGATGAACTCGTTCAGCACCGCGCGGGTGCCGAGGAGCCCGCCGATGACGCCGCTGTCCTTCCACGGCACGCCCATGGCCCACGCCACCGGCCGGCCGACCCAGCCGAAGACGGTCTGGAGGTCCTGGGGGAACCAGGGCACGAGGCTGTGGACCCAGCCGAAGGCGCCGTTGGTGAGCGCCACCAGCGCCAGGAAGCTGATCAGCATTGCGATGACGTTGAGCATCAGGTGGAGCCCCTCGCCGGTGCCGCGCGCGGCCGCGTCGACCACGTTGACGTCGGTGCGCGGGATCTCGTGCTGGAGCTTCCCCATCGTCTCGGGGACCTCGGTCTCCGGCTCGAAGAGCTTGGCCATCATGATGGTGCCCGGCGCGGTCATGATGACGGCGGTGAGGAGGTGCCGCGCCTCGACGCCGAAGGCGATGTACGCCGCCATGATCGACCCCGAGATGTGCGCCATCCCCGAGGTCATCACGGTCATCAGCTCGGACTGGGTCATCGTGGGCAGGAACGGGCGGATGGTGAGCGGCGCCTCGGTCTGTCCCATGAAGATCGACGCCGCGACGTCGAGGCTCTCCGCGCCGCTCGCCCGCATGATCTTGCTCATCACCACGGCGAACGCGCGCACCACCAGCTGCATCACGCCGAGGTAGTACATGATGGCAAAGAGCGCGGACACGAAGATGATGGCCGGGAGCACCTGGAACGCGAAGATGACGCCGAAACTCGACCCCTGCTTGCCGAGGTCGCCGAAGACGAACTGGGAGCCGGCGTAGGAGTAGCTGAGCACCTTGGTGACGAAATCGCCCAGGGTGCGGAAGAGGTGCTGGCCGAAGGGGATCCGGAGCACGAAGATGGCGAAGGCGAACTGGAGCCCGAGTCCCCAGGCGATGATCCGCCAGCGGATGGCCTTCCGCTTGGACGAGAAGAGGATCCCGACGCCCACGATCAGCACCAGGCCGATCAGGCCGTTGAGCCGGGTGGTCCACGGCGTGTGGGTGGACTGGTCGGAGTACTGCACCGGTGCCGCCACCTGGGGCGCGACCGCCGCGGGGGCCGCCGCGGCCGGCTGCTGGGCCAGAAGCCCGCCGACCGCGTGGCCGGTGAGCCCCGGCACGATCCACGAGGCGCCGAGGCAGAGCGTGAGGAGCACGCACATGAACAGGAAGCGGCCACCGGCGGACGACAGGCCTCGACGGATCGGGGACATCGGGGTTCCTCGGGCGTGTGGAAGGAAAGCACGCGGCCGTCGGGGGCCGCGCCGGTCAGAGCGAACGCAGCTCCTCGCGCACGTCGGCCAGGAGCGCCTGCTTCTCGGGCCACGGGAGGAAGGCGCCGTCGAACCCGTGGAGGATCATCCGGTCGATCTCGGCGCGCCCCACGCCGAGGGCGGTGTGCGCCAGCCAGTATTCGTTGGTGAGCGAGGTGCCGCTCATCAGCCAGCTGTCGGTGCAGAGCGTGGCGGCCAGGCCGTCGGCCAGGTAGCCGCGGACCGGGTGGGCGGCGGCGCTCGCCACGGCGTGGGTCTGGACGTTGCTCGTGATGTTGGTCTCGAGCAGGATGCGGCGGTCGCGGAGGAGCGCCTTGAGCGCCGGGTCCTCGTGGAGGCGGGTGCCGTGCCCGATCCGGGTGGCGTGGCACTGGTGCACCGCCTGCGCGATCGACTCCGCGCCCGCCGCCTCGCCGGCGTGGATCGTGATGCCGAGCCCCCCCTGCTCCGCGATGTCGAACGCCTCGTGATGGACCACGGGGGGCCGGCCCGCTTCCCCGCCCGCCAGGTCGAAGGCGACGACGCCGTGATCGCGGAGCGCCACCGATCGCCGCGCCAGGTCAACGGAGACCTCGGGGGCGTAGTGGCGCAGGGAGCAGTTGATGATGGCCGTCCGCACGCCGAAGTCCCGCTGCCCGCGCTGCAGGCCCCGCCACTCCGCCGCGACCGCCTCCTCGATGGTGAGCCCCTGCCGGGTGCTCAGCACGGGACAGTAGCGCACCTCGAGGTAGCGGAGCCCGTCGGCGCGGGCGTCCTCGACCATCTCGTACGCCACCCGCTCGATGGCGGAAGGGTCCTGCAGCAGCGCGATGGTGACGTCGAAGCGCCTGAGGTAATCCTCGAGGTCGCGGGCGTCGTCGACCAGCATGTAGCGGCGGAGCGCATCGGGATCGCGGGCGGGGAGCTCGACCCTGGCAGCGCGGGCCAGGTCGATCATCGTCTCCGGGCGGAGCGAACCGTCGAGGTGGACGTGCAGCTCCGCCTTGGGGAGCCGCCGCAGGAGGTCACGGGAGAGCATCGAACTCCGCGGTGCGGCCGCCCCGGCGGGCGGAGATGACGGCGCGGATGATGTCGCCCGTGCCGACCGGCGCCTCGAGCGCGAGCGGCAGGCCACGACCGTCGGTCAGGTGCCCCTCGCCGGCGGCGATCCGCTCGGCCATCGCGGCGTCGAAGGCCCGCACCGCGTCGAGCGCCGACGCGCCCGGCCGGACGGACACGCCGCGGTCGTTCACGAAGCAGCGGAGTTCGGCGGCCATCAGCGGGTCGCCACGAAGCGCGGGTGCTCCGGTGCCTCGATCGGCTGCGGCAGCGCGCCGAAGTAGGTCATCACCGCGTGGAGTGCCCGCACCGGGGCGTCGTCCGGCGCCACCACCTGGCCCGGCACGGCGGGCACGGCGGCGGAGGCCGCCACCCAGTACCGCGTCTTGTCGCGGAGCTTCGACCCGTCGAGCAGCCGGATGTCCTTGATGCGCCGCCCCGGGCGGCCCTTCGGGTCGTAGGTGACGGTGAGCCCGGAAATGTGGAACGCCGGCGGGCCATCGCCGGAGAGCGCCGTCTCGAGGAACTGCCGGAGCGCTGCCCCGGTCCAGGTGCGCCGTTGCAGCGTCCCGTAGGCGCCCACGAGGTCGCGCAGGGTGCCGAAGGTGAGGGGGCCGGCGGGGAGGTCGGTGCGGAGCTCGCTGTCGGCCAGGACGGCGATGTCGGTGCGGAGCGCGTTGCGCCAGGCGTCGACCACGAGGTTCCCGAGCGGGCTCGGTGCCGGCGCGCGGAGGAGCGGGAGCTTGGCGGTGGCCACCACGCGGGACGCCGCGGAATCGACCGCGCCGCCGTAACGCGCCAGGAGCGCCGCTTCGCCGGTGTCGGCCCGCACCCGGTCGGCGCGGATCGTGTCGACGCCCCGACGCACGATGCGCCCGCCGACCACGGTCCGCACCAGGTCCGCCCGCGAGACCGCCACGCCGCGGGCCGCCCCGGCCACGATCGGCGTGCCGTTGACGGCCGTGTCCGGCCCCGCCGCGGAGACGATCGCGTCGAAGGTGCCGGCCGGGAGGGCGCCGGCGATCGCCGCGGCATCACCGCTCGCCAGCAGCACCACCAGATCCGGGCGCTCGGCGCGGGCCCGGTCCGCCGCATCGCGGATGGCGGCAAGGCCCCGGGACAGCGAGTCCTGGCCGGCGGTATAGCCGACCACCGCGACCTTCTTCTTCCCGATGGCGAGCACGCGGTACGGGATGGCCCAATCGGGGCGCTGCCCCGTGGACGGATCGACATAATTGGCCGTGACCCAGGCGAACCGGGATCCCGACATCCGGCGCTGGAGCGTGTCCGCCGACCAGGCCAGGTCGCCCGCGCCGACCGCGGTCGCATCGAGCCCCATCTTGCCGAGCGCCTCGACCATCGACTGCCCGTGCACCAGGTCGGAGGCCCGCGTCCCCTGCAGGAGGTCGCCGGCGGCGACCTTGAGCACCGGGCAATCGCACCGCGCGGCGACGCTGTCGAGCACGGTCTTGAGCGCCGCCACGCCGCCGCCCTGGCCGACGGGATCGAGCTGGCCGCGGAGCGCGCCGAGGGCAAGGATGCGAAGCTCCACCGTGTCGGTGGGCACCGGCGCCCGAGCCAGCGCCTTGAGCCCGAAGAGGGCGCGCACCTGGTCGGCGGCCCGGTCGGGGACGATGCGCCAGTTCTCCCGCGCGTAGTCCCGCGGATGCAGTGTGTCGCGGCCGGCGGCGGCCTCGAGGAGGTCGCGCACCGAGGCGCCGCCATCGTACGTCACGGGCGCGCCCGCGAGCATCGTGTAGCCGCCACCGCCCGAGAGGCGATAGCTGTTGACCGCGAGCGTGAAGCTGTCGGTCGGCGCCACCGGGCGCCCCTTCACCGACAGGCTGGTGATCCGCTGGCCCACCTGCTTCGACAAGTCGATCAGGTAGTCGGCGCCCCACACCATGTCGTAGTTGTACCCGGGGACGCTGTCGTTGAGCGTCACCCGGCCGTCCGCGCCCACCCGGAAGAAGCGGGCGGCCTGCTCCAGGTACGCGCGCAACTGCGCCCCCGAGATCCGCACCGCGGCGAGGGTGTTCTCGTACGGATAGACCGAGAAGATGTCGGACCGGTGGATCTCGCCCGCGGGCAACCCGCCGTAGGTGCTGAAGGCGGACACGGCGGCGAGGTCGGCGTGGGCGGCACGGCGTTCGGCCTCCCCCACGAATCCCATCAGCGGCGTCGCCGAGGCCCGGGCGCCCTGCGCCGGGAAGGCGCCGACCGAGTAGCCGATCGGCTGCGCGATCCATGCCAGGACGGCGCCCTTCGCGGGCGCCAGCCGGCGGACGAGCGCCGGGCTCTCCGGCTCCCGGTCGAGCGGCACGCGGTCGGCGTGCACGGCGGTGACGGCCCAGCGGTCCCCGCGCCGCGCGAGCGAGAGGTGCACCACCGACACGCCCTGCGCGTACACCTTGGGCTGGACGAAGTGCACGCCGTTGATGACCGAGTCGACCATTTCCCGGTGGGTGTGCCCGACCACCACGACGTCGGGCCGCACGTCGCCCGAGGCAAGGCGCGCCGCGTCGTTCTCCGGCCCGACGCCGGCCGTGTCGTACGAGGACTCGCCGTCCATCCCGCTGTGCACCAGCACCACGGCGACATCGCCCTCGGCGCGCAGCTCCCGCAGCAGCGCCGGCGCCGCATCGCCGATCCGGTCGATGCGCACCCGGCCCCGCAGGTGGTCGCGGTCCCACACCATCGATCCCGGCGTGGTGAGCCCGCCGATCGCGACCTTGACCCCGCCGCGCTGGACCACCGTGTAGGGCGGGAAGAGCGACTTGTCGGATGCCGAGATGATGTTGGCGGCAACGACGGCGTAGCGGGCGCCGTTCATCGCGCGCTCGAAGAACGGCACCCCGAAGTTGAACTCGTGGTTGCCGGGGACCGCCGCGTCGTACGCCAGGCCGTTCAACGCATCGACCATCGGGTCGGGATCCTGCGGGGCCACCGTCGCGAAGTATGCCGCGAACGGGTCGCCCTCGATCAGGTCGCCGGCGTCGACCAGTACCACCTCGCCGGGAAAGCGGCGGCGCAGGGAGTCCACCACCGAGCCCACGCGGGTGAGGCCGCCGGGAAATGGCCGGCCGGCGACGAAATCCCACCCCGTGGCGTGGCCGTGCACGTCGGTCGTCGCAACGATCACGACGTGGGCGGTGTCCTGGGCGGTGAGACGGAAGGCGAGGGAGGCGGCGAGCGCCAGGGAAAGCATGGCGCCACGGCGGACCGCACGACGGTTCAGCATGTAGGAATATCCGCCGGCCTCGCACGGCGGGCAACGGCGCCGGCTTGCATTCATTCGCCCGCAAGTATATACGTTCAGGCGTATATGGTGACCCGACCCTCGCCCACCGACCTGCTGGTCTCGATCGCGGAGCCGACCCGGCTCCGCATCCTCAACTGCCTGGCGGCGGCGCCGCTCTTCGTCTCCGACCTGCAGGCGATCCTTCGGCTCCCCCAGCCCACGGTGTCGCGCCACCTCCGGATCCTGCGGGATGCCGGCGTGGTGCGGGACACGCCGATCGCCCAGTTCGTGCTCTACCGGCTCCGCCGGGGCACCGATCCCGACGGGCGCCTCCTTGCCGCGGTCCTCGAAAGCCTGGGCCAGGACGAGGGCCTTCGCGCCGAGCGGCAGCGCGCGGCGGACCGCAGCCATACCCACACCCGGCTCAGGACGGTGGAGCCCGTCTCCGAATGACCAAGCCCGGCACGCCCGCGCACCGCATCCTCGTCGTCGACGACGAGCCGGACATCACGGCGCTCGTCGCCTATCACCTGGCCAAGGCGGGCCACCGGGTGTCGACGGCGGCCAACGGCCCCGACGCGCTCCGCGCCGCCCGAGAGGAGCGCCCCGACCTTGTGATCCTCGACGTGATGCTCCCCGGCACCTCGGGGTACGACGTGCTGGCCGAGCTCCGCCGGCGGGAGGAGACCCGGGAGGTCGGGGTCATCCTCCTCACCGCGCGCCGGGAGGAGCCCGACCGGATCCGGGGCCTCGAGCTCGGCGCCGACGACTACCTGACCAAGCCCTTCTCGCCGCAGGAGCTGGTGCTCCGGGCGGACGCCGTGCTCCGCCGCCTGACCGCCCCGGCCGTCACGAGCGGCTCCACCATCAGCGCGGGCCCGGTGGTCATCGACCGCTCGGCGCACAAGGTCCTCGTCAACGGCGAGGAGGTGCTCCTCACCGCCCTTGAGTACAAGCTGCTGCTGACGCTGGTAGAGCGGCGCGGCCGGGTGCAGGAGCGGCCCCAGCTGCTGGAGACGGTCTGGGGCCACCAGCCGGACATCCAGACGCGCACCGTGGACATGCACGTGCAGCGGCTCCGCACCAAGCTGGGCACCGCGGGCGACCTCATCGAGACGGTGCGCGGGTCGGGCTATCGCTTCCAGGGCGCCGAGCGGGGGCGCGGCAAGTGAACCTCTCCGGGCGCGTGGTGGCCGGGTCGATCGCGCTCCTCGCCGGGGCGATGACGATCGTGGTCGGGGCCTCGGAGGTCTCCCTCCGGCACGACATGGAAGCATCGCTCGCGCGCGCGCTCGAGGCGGAGGCGCGGATCGTGGCCTCCGCGCTCCCGGCCGATTCGACCCAGTGGGGTCACGCGGTGCGCCGCCTGGCCGGCTCGGGCGGGCACCGGATCACGCTCATCGACACCCTCGGCCGGGTGCGCGCGGACAACGAGGTCTCCGACGCCACGCTCCCGTTCGTGGAGAACCACCGGATGCGGCCGGAGGTCCAGGCGGCGCTGGCCCGCGCCGAGGGTGAGGCCGTGCGCCACAGCGTGACCGTGGGCGAGGACCTGCTCTACGTCGCGGTGCGGGGCGGCCCCGGGATCGTCCGCGTCTCGGCGCCGTACGCGCCGGTGCAGGACACCCTCGACCGCGCCCGACGGGCGGTGCTCTGGGCCGCGCTGCTGGCGCTCCTGGCGGGAAGCGTGGCGGCGCTCGTGGGGACCCGGTCGATCACGTCCCCGCTCGGGCGGATCACCACGGCCGCGCGGGCCATCGCCAGCGGGCGGCCGCCGATGCTGCCGATCACCACCATCCCCGACGTGAATGCGCTGGTGGTGGCGCTCCGCGAGATGGACGGGGAGCTCTCGGCCCGGTTCGAGGCGCTCGGGCGGGAGCAGGCGCGCATCGCAGCGGTGGTGGAGTCGATGCTCGAGGGGGTCATCGCCGCCGACCCGCGGGGGACGGTCGTGCTCGCCAACTCCGCGGCGCGGCGGCTCCTCGGCTATCCCGCAGGCGCCGAGCTTCCCGGGTTCGACGAGCTGTTCCGGACCAAGGCCGCGCGCGAGGTGGTGCGCGACGTCCGCGCCGGCGAGTCCGTGACCGGGCGCGAGGTGGAGCTCGAGGGACGGACGCTCCTCGCCACCGCGCGGCCCCTTCCCCAGGGCGGCGCCGTGCTCGTGCTGCACGACCTGACCGAGGTGCGGCGCCTGCAGGTGATGCGGCGCGACTTCGTGGCGAACGTCTCCCACGAGCTCAAGACGCCGCTCACTTCCATTTCGGGGTATGCCGAGACGCTCCTCAGCGACCGGCCGGCGCCGGAGGTGGCCGAACGGTTCCTCCAGACCATCCTCGGCAATGCGCGCCGGATGCAGCGGCTGGTGGACGGCCTGCTCGACCTGTCGCGGGTGGAGTCGGGCCACTGGCAGCCGACGCCGGAGCGCCTGGACCTCGAGGCGATGGTCCACGAGGCGCAGGACAGCCTGGGGCACCGGCCCGACGGCCGCGGGAGCGAACTCGTGGTGGACGTGGCGCCGGACGCACGGTCCATCGTGACCGACGCCGACGGGCTGCGGCAGGTGCTCACCAACTTCCTCGACAATGCCCGGCGCTACTCGCCGCCGGGGGCGCCGGTGACCGTGTCGGCCCGCCGGGAGGGGCGCGGGACGCTGCTCGCCGTGAGCGACCGGGGGCCCGGGATCGCGGCGGAGCACCTGCCGCGGATCTTCGAGCGCTTCTACCGGGCAGACCCCTCGCGGTCGCGGGACGAGGGGGGGACCGGCCTGGGGCTCGCGATCGTGAAGCACCTGGTGGAGGCGCAGGGGGGGCGGGTCTGGGCGGAGAGCCGGGTCGGGGCGGGCACGACGGTGAAGGCCTGGATCCCCGACGCCGGGGGCGGGCCGGCGGACCTATGAGCCGGCAGACACCGCGGTCGAGGCCGCGCGGCCCGAATTTACCGGACCGTGACAGATACGCCCTCCGCGCGTGACGCGCCGGGGGCCTTTTTATGCGCGTTGGACGGGGATGCTCCCCGATCACACTCACCCAAGGAAGGACAGGATGCGACTCGTAGCTCGTCGGGCCCTCGCGCTCATCGCGGTCACCGCCGCCATCGGCGCGACGCGGGCCGCCGCCCAGGCGCCGACCGTCAGCGTCAGCGGCGTCGGGTACCTGCAGTACGCCTACCAGCTCAAGGACACCGCCAACCACGTCAATTCCTTCGACGTGACCCGGGCGTACCTGAACGTGATCGGCAAGTTCTCCTCCGGCATCGGCACGCGCATCACCAGCGACGTGTACCGCGCGACCGACAACTCCCTCCTCTACCGCCTCAAGTATGCGTATGTGTCGTACGCGCCGGAGCACAGCGCGCTCAGCTACCGCTTCGGGCTCACCCAGACGCCGATGCTCGACTGGGAAGAGGGGATGTGGGACTACCGGATGCAGGGCACCATGCCGATGGAGCGGGCCGGGTACATCACCTCCTCGGACTATGGCATCGCGGTCGACGGGACCTGGGGCACCGACGGGGCGGTCAACATGCAGGCCGGCATCTACAACGGCGAAGGCTACCACGGCGCCACCGGCGACCAGCGCAAGGACGTCGAGGCGCGGGTGTCGGTCCGCCTGATGCCCACCGACGAGGGCGGCACCCGCGGCGGTCTCCGGGCCACCGGGTTCGTGCAGTACGGGAAGCCGACCGGCGGCGGCCAGCGCGAGCGCTACGTCGGGATGCTCTCCTACAAGGCCAAGCAGTACCTCCTGGCGCTCGAATATGGCTCGACCACCGACAGCAGCACCACGGCGGCGACCGCCAAGGTGTCCGGCAGCGTGCTCAGCGTGTACGGGTTCGCCAAGATCCCGGACACCAAGTTCGGCGTGATCGGCCGGGTCGACATCATCGACCCGAACACGAACCTCGCCGACAACCCGAACAACGTCGGCGCGGCGGCAGCGAACAAGCAGACGCGGATCATCGTGGGCGGCTCCTACCAGCTGTCGCCGAACGTGCGGCTGCTCCTGGACCTCGACAACAACACCTACAGCGGCGGCACGCCCCCGAACGCGGACCTGACGCGCTCGACGGTGTACTTCCACACCCAGCTCACCTTCTGACCTGACCTCGGAACGGAGCAACGAATCATGACGTCCATCACATCCCTCCGCGCGCGGCTCGGCCTGCTGGGCCTGGCCGCCGCGGCCGGCGCCGCGCCGCTCGCGGCCCAGCGCCTGACCGGCGCCGGCTCGACCTTCGGCACGCCGATCTACACCGCCTGGGCGGCGGCGCTCGACCAGAAGACCGGCATCCAGGTCAACTACCAGTCGATCGGGTCCGGCGGCGGCATCCAGCAGTTCACCCAGGGCACCGTCGACTTCGGCGCCACCGACGGCCCGATGACCGACCAGCAGATCGCCGCGGCCCAGGGGAAGGTCATCCACATCCCGACCGTCCTCGGCGCCGTGGTGCTCACCTGGAACCTCCCCGCCCTCGGCGACCGGAAGCTCAAGCTCGACGGCCCGACCATCGCCGGGATCTACTCCGGCGAGATCACCCGCTGGAACGACCGGCGGATCGCCGAGCTCAACCCCGAGGTCAAGCTGCCGGCGCAGGACATCATCGTCGTGCACCGGTCGGACGGCTCCGGGACGACGTACATCTTCACCGACTACCTGAGCAAGGTGTCGCCGGAGTGGAAGCAGAAGGTCGGCTTCGCAACGTCGGTCAACTGGCCGGTGGGCCTGGGCGGCAAGGGCAGCGAGGGCGTCACCCAGCAGGTCAAGCAGACCGAAGGGGCCATCGGCTACGTCGAGCTCATCTACGCCGTGACCAACCACCTCCCCTTCGCGTACGTGAAGAACGCCGCCGGCACGTTCGTCGACCCGTCGCTCCAGACGACGACCAACGCCGCCGCCAGCGCCAAGTGGTCGAAGGACACCGACTTCCGGGTCTCGATCACGAACGCGCCGGGCAAGGAGGCGTATCCGATCTCTTCCTTCACCTGGCTCATCATCCGGCCCGACGTGGCCGACCCGGTGAAGGCGAAAGCACTCAAGACCTTCTTCGAGTGGATGATCACGCCCGAGGCGCAGGCGATGGCGCAGAAGCTCCAGTACGCGCCACTCCCCGCCGAGGTCATCAAGCTCATCCGCACGCGGCTCAACACCCTCACCAGCGGCGGGAAG
>DATIEF010000069.1:0-2192 GCA_035455865.1 Gemmatimonadales bacterium
ACCTGGTCGCGCGAGAGCAGGAATTCGCCGATCGAGGGGTCGAGGGTGAAGCCGTGCACGCCGATGCCGGTGGAGTAGATGAGCATCGTGCTGGAGCCGTACATCACGTAGCCGGCGGCCACGATCTTGCGCCCCGGCTGCAGCAGGTCCTCGAGCGCCCCGCCCCCGCTGGTGGTGACGCGGCGGTAGATGCTGAAGATGGTCCCGACCGCGGCGTTGACGTCGATGTTGGACGAGCCGTCGAGCGGGTCGAAGAGTACGGCGTACTTGCCGGTGTTGAACTCGAGGGGGACCGGGATGGGCCCGTCGTCCTCCTCGGAGGCCATCACGCACACGCGGCCGGTGTGGTTGAGCGCGTGCTTCAGGGTCTCGTTGGCGAAGGCGTCGAGCTGCTGCTGCTCCTCGCCCTGGACGTTGGTGACGCCGGTCGCGCCGAGGATGTTGACCAGCCCCGCCCGCCGGATGTTGGCCGAGATGATCTTGGCGGCGAGGGCCACGTCGTACAGCAGGTTCGAGAGCTCCCCGGTCGCGTCGGGAAAGCGCTGCTCCTGGTCGACGATGAACCGCTCGATGGTGGTGACCGAGGTGCGGCTCTGCACGCGGGCTCCGGGTGTGAACGGTGAACGGTCAACGGTGAACGGGCGCCGCCATCGGAAGGTCATAACGCTCGCGGCGGCGCCCGCCCCGCACTTCCATCCCGGCGCTGTCGACGGCCACCGCCACCGCGCCGTCCCGGTCGGTGCGCCACACCGACGCGCCGGCCGCCGCGAGCCGGGCGAGCGCCTCGGGGGTCGGGTGCCCGTAGCGGTTGCCGGCCCCCACGCTCACCACCGCCACCTCAGGCGAGAGCTCTCGAAGCCATGCCGGCCCCGACGCGCCCCGGCTGCCGTGATGCCCCACCTTGAGCAGGTCCACGCGGCCCGCGTGCCCCGCCATCCGCGACTCCGCCGCGATCCCCGCATCGCCCGCGAGGAGGGCGCGGAACCGGCCCCACCGGACCAGGAGCACCGCGGAATCCTCGTTGAGGTCGAGCCCCCACTCCGTCCACGCCGTGTCGGGGTGCAGGACCACGAGCTCGACCCCGTCGACCCGCAGCGTGTCGCCGGCGCGGAGCGCCGCCCATCCGGCCCCGTCCGCCGCCGCCGCGTCCAGCATCCCGAGGTACGCGGGATCGGCCACCGGCTCGCCCGGGTCGAGGAGCAGCGCCGCGGGCACCCGGTCGAGCACCGCCGGTACCCCGCCGAAATGGTCGAGGTGGGCGTGGGAGAGGATCACGGCATCGAGCCGGTCGATGCCGGCCCGCGCCAGGAAGGGGGCCACCACGCTCCGGCCGGCGTCGGTCCCGCCGAACCTGGGCCCCGCATCGACGAGGATCGCGTGGCCGTGCGGAGTCCGGATGACGGTCGCATCCCCCTGGCCGACGTCGAGAAAATCTAACCGCAGGTCTGGGACCGGGCCATTCGCCCACGCGGAACCCGCGCCGATCCCGAGCGCCACCCACGCCACGAGCGCGGCGACGGCCATCGCGCGCGTGACGGCGACGCCACGGCTGTTGCGCCGGCCCACCACCCAGAGGAGCGCCACCAGCACGCCGATCCACGGGACGGCGCTCATCGCGCCCGTGGCGGTGGTGATGTGCCCGAAGGGGATCCGGGCGCCCCATCCCGCCACGCGGTCGAGGAGGGCGAGCGCGAGGCCGGTCCCGGAGGCGAGCGCGCGGGCGAGCACACCGGACACCGGCGCCACCAGCACGCTCGCGAGCGCCCCCGGCACGGCGATGGCCGCGAGCGGGATCCCGACGAAGTTGAGCCCGATCCCCGCGAGCGCCACGGTGCCGAGTGCCGCGGCGGTGATCGGCGCGGTGGCGATGGTGGCGCCTACCGAGCCGGCCAGATCGCGCCAGACCGGCCGCCGCCCGAGCGCGCCCTCCCCCCAGCGGGCAAAGTGCGTTGCCCCCCACAGCGACCCGACCGAGAGCCACGCGCCGATGTCGAAGATGGCCCACGGATCGGCGACGAGCACGCCGAGCGCGGTGACGGCGAGGAGGCTCGACCAGGCGGGTACGCGCTGTCGCAGCCGGGCGATACAGGTTGCCACCGCGAGGCCCGCGGCACGCGTCGCCGGCGCGGGCCACCCGAGCCACGCCACGTACGCCAGCGCCACGGCGGTGGCGACGATCCACGAGCGTGAGC
>DATIEF010000070.1:0-2976 GCA_035455865.1 Gemmatimonadales bacterium
TGGATCACGGTCATCCTGGGGCTGACGGTGGGGGTGGGGTGGGGGGTGCTGCGGTGAGCGGTGAGGGGTGAGCGGGGGACGGTGAACGGTCAACAGTGAACAGTCAACAGTCAACAGTCAACAGTGAAAAGTGAACGGGCCGCCAGTTGAGATCTCGACCGGCAGCCCGTTCACTCTTCACTCTTCACTCTTCACTGTTGTCCGTTGTCCGTTGCCTGTTCACTGGTCAATACCCCGGCACTCTCCCCTGCAGCAGCTCGAGCCCGAGCTTGATCGGCACGGTGTAGACGATCCGGCCGTTGGTCTCCTTCTCCCCGCCGTAGAGCACCGCCACCACATTGCCGTCGCGGTCGAAGACCGGGCTGCCGCTGGCGCCGCTGGCGCCGTAGCCGTCGAGCTGGATCAGGTTGGGCAGCGTCCGGGAGATCGTCGCCACGCCCACCGTGGCGGCGACGCCGAGCTTCCGCCAATCGCCGCCCCCCTGGAGGTCGAGCCCCAGGGGGAAGCCGATCGTGGCCACCGGCGAGCCGACCGCCGCGGCGCGCACGTCGACGCCGTGCACCGGGTCGACTCCGCCCTTGACCCCCACGTGGATGAGCGCCAGGTCGGCGTTGGTGTGGATGGTGACCACCTCGCCCTGGAACTCCTGGTTGGAGTGGTTGAAGACCACGCCGAGCTCGTTGGCCACCTCGCCGTTCTCGCGGCGGACCACGTGGCGGTTGGTGAGGAGCCAGGCGCCTTCGTCGTCCCTGGCCACCACGAAGCCGGTGCCGGTGAAGACGCTGTCGTCGGGGAAGCGCACGATCACGAGCCCCACCGCGTCGCCGTTGAGCGAGTCGATGTGGGCGGCGTTGAGCGTGGCGGCGGAGACGATCCCCTGCTGCCGGGCGATGGCCGCGGCGAGCTGGCGCCGGTAGTTCTCAAGCTCCGTGGGGTCGCCGCCGGCCTGGATCCGCGCCCGGAGCGCCAGCGCCTCGCGCTGGGCCGAATCGGCCTGGGCCCGGAGCGTGCCGAGGCTCATGTTGGTCCGACCGAGTGCCTCGCTCAGCGAGTCGACCTGGGCCAGCATCGCCGCGCGCTCCCGCTCGATGCGCGCCTCGTAGGCCCGCCGCTGGACGAAGTACCCCGCCGCCACCAGCAGGAAGCAGCCGAAGAGGGCCAGCGTGGTCCGCCGGAGGCTCCGCGTCTGGCGGGCCACCTCGGCGCGGATCCGCGCTGTGGCCCCGGTATGGGAGGGCTCATCGGCCTTCCCGACCCGCGTCTCGGCCGAGGACCGGCTCGGCTCCCCCTCGATGACCAGCTGGATGCGGGGGCCGTTCGCGCCGAGCTGGATCACGTCGCCCGAATGGACCGGCTTGTCGGAGGTGATCCGCTTCCCGTTGACGTACGTGCCGTTGGCGCTGTCGAGGTCGCGGAGCAGGAGGCTGCCCCCCTGGACCAGGATCGCCGCGTGGCGGGTGGAGACGTCGAGGTCCTGCTCGGGATGGAGCTGGAGATCCGACTGCGGATGGCGCCCGATGCCGACGAACGCCTGCTCGAACTCGCGCGAAAGCCCCGTGCGGGAGCCGGTGAGGACGGTGAGGTGGTATTTCATCGTGGGGCTAGTGCGCCCATTCAGCGTAGGCGAGAGCGATCCCGAGGACCAGGGCGATGATGAGCCCGATCGTCACGAACCGGCCCCGCACCTCCCCTTTTGGGGTGGGAGCGGCGCTCCCCCGGTACACCGGGACTGGTTCCGTGGTGGACTCGCCTTCCTGCAGGGGATACACCTGGTGGCCGATCGCGTCGTCGTCGCCGCCGGGGGCCGGGAGCGCCTCGCCGTCGAAGCGCACCGCGATGGCGGTGATGTTGTCGGGGCCACCGCGCTCATTGGCGAGGTCGATCAAGGCGGAACAGAGCCCGCCCAGGTCGGTCGCGTGCTCGGTGGCGATCTTCGCGATCTCGTCCTTCTTGACCTGGCCCGAGAGGCCGTCGGAGCAGAGCACCAGCACGTCGCCGCGGCGGAGCGGCTGGTAGGTCAGGTCCACCCGCACCCGGGGGTCGGGCCCCAGCGCCTGGAGGATGATGTTCCGCCGCTCACTCACCTCCGCCTCTTCCTCGGTCAGCTCGCCGGCATCCACCAGGCGCTGCATCAGCGACTGGTCCTTGGTGAGCTGGATGGCCTGGCCCTGGCGGATCAGGTAGCCCCGGCTGTCGCCGATCTGGGTCAGGTAGAGGTCGCCGCCGAAGACGCCGGCCGCGGTGAGCGTGGTGCCCATCCCGCGCACCTCGGGGTGGTCCTTGGTGTACTGGTGGATCTTCTGGTTGGCGACCTCGACCGCCTCCTTCATCCGGAAGGCGAAGCGCTGGGCCGAGGCATCGTGGTCGTTGACCCACGCGGTCGAGAGGTGCTGGTAGATCAGGTCCGCCGCCATGGCGCTCGCCACCTCGCCCGCGGCGGCGCCGCCCATCCCGTCGGCCACCATGAAGAAGGAGCCCCGGGGGCCGACCGTGTGCTCCCGCACCTCGGGGAGGAGCGAAGCTTTCTTCGTCGACAGGTCCGCGACGAGGAAGGTGTCCTCGTTGTGGTCGCGGGTGCGGCCGACGTCGGTCTTGCCGAAGACGGAGACGCGGACGGGTTTGGGGGTCACGCGGTCCTCAATTCGATGGATTGGCAGCCTGCTGCTGCGCCCTGTTCACGCCGTCCAGCATCCCCTGCTTGCTCGGGTCGAGTGCGACCGCGCGCTGCATCCAGGCCCGCGCCTGCGCCCACTGTTGCTCCTGCATGTAGGTGAACCCCACCGTCACGGCACCCTCAGCTCGGAGCTTGGTGCTCACGTTCGTCATGTTGTAGTACGACGTGCCCTTCGTGATCGCCCCCGGCCGCTTCGTGGAGTCGTCAATGACGCCGTCCTGCAGGTCCTGGAGCTCGGCGAGCGCAGTGGCCTCATCTACCGTGGCCGCCCGCGGGCTCTTCTGCGGGGTGGAGCTCCTGGG
>DATIEF010000071.1:0-5209 GCA_035455865.1 Gemmatimonadales bacterium
CCACGTGAGCGAGCCGGGCCAGGCTCTCCGGCCCGAACCCCGCTCTGCCCTTCGACGCCCGCGGCTCCGCAAAGGCGAGGACGACGCGCGCGCCGCCCGGCGCAAGGGGAGCGCCAAGGGCTTGGAGTTCCTTTTCCGTCCAGCCAGTGGGCCCGGCCGGCCAGCGGCCGCCGAGATCGTCATCGATCACCACCAGCTCCCAGGGTGCGGCGGGGCGCGCGGCGACGCCCCCGCGCGCAGGAACGAGCGCGCGCAGGGCGATCTCCAGCGCCTCCTCTCCTGCCGCGGGCTCCGGCGTCGGCACGGTCTCCGCACTTCGGACGCTCGCCAGCAGTCGGTCGTACCGCGCCACCGCCTCCTCGATCCGGCCGGCGCTGAGTGCTCCCCGTTCGACGGCCTCGACGATGGCGCGGTACGAGGCGGTCGGGTCGGCGGGATAGAGGAGGATGTCGCATCCCGCCGCCAGGGCGCGGACGGCGGGATCGCCGGCCCCGGCGGAGGTGGCGCCGCCCATCATCAGCGCGTCGGTGACGATCGGCCCCATGAATCCGAGCCCGCGCCGCAGCTTGGTGAGAATGGGCGCGGAGAAGGTGGCCGGCGTGCCGGTCGGGTCGAGCGCAGGGAAGGCGACGTGCGAGGTCATCACCGCCGAGACCCTGGCGTCGACCGCGGCGCGGAAGGGCGCCAGGTCGTGCTGGATCTCGAGCTCGGAGGCGGAGACGGCCGGAACGCCATCGTGGGAGTCACCGGTGGTCCGTCCGTGCCCCGGCCAGTGCTTGGCGCAGGTGAGCGCCCCGGCGCGGGCAGAGGCGTCGATCCACCGGGCCACGTCGGCGGCAACTCGCGCGGGATCCGACCCGAACGCCCGGGTCTGCACGATCGGGTTCCGCGGCTCCACGTCGACGTCGGCCACCGGGGCGAGGACCCACTGGACGCCGATGGCCCGGGCCTCGACGGCGGTGGTCGTGGCCGCCCACGCGATGGCGCCCGGATCACCGAGCGACGCCAGCGCGGCGGGCGGCGGTACCTCCGTCAGGCCGGCGAACTGCTGCCCCGCCCCACGCTCCAGGTCGGCGGCGAAGAGCAGCGGCCGACCGGCCTTGGCACGGAGCTCCGCCGTGAGCGCCCGCACGGTGTCGGCGGTGCCGCCGAACAGGATGAAGCCGCCCGCCCCGAATTCGAGCGCGCGGTCGATGGTGTCACGTTCGTGGGAGAACCCCGTCGCCGCCTGCCAACGGAGCGCCGGCAGGATCAGGCGACCGGCGCGCGTCACGGGCCGGTGATCCCGCCGAGGACGCGGGGGCCGCGGGCGCCGGTGGCGCGGGGGATGTTGCCGGGCTGGCCGTTGAGCGTGAGGTAGCCGAGAAGGGCAAAGGCGACCGCCTCCTTGGCGTCCCCCGGAAAGTAGAGTTCGTCGAACGTGCGGACCGCCGTCCCCGACGGGAGCAGCGCCTGGATGCGCTCGAGGAGCCGCGGGTGGTGCGCCCCGCCCCCCGACACCACGAGCTCCGGCGTCGGCGGCACCCAGCGGCCGATCGCCTCGGCCACGGTACGCGCGGTGAGCTCCAGCGCCGTGGCGACGGCGTCCGGCCCCGGTGCCCGTTCCATCAGCGCCTCGGCGTAGTCGCCGCCGAAATGCTCCCGGCCGGTGCTCTTGGGAGGCGCCTCGGCAAAGAAGGGATGCGCCAGAAGCTCCTTGAGCAACGCCGGATCGACCTTGCCGAGCGCGGACACCTTGCCATCCCGGTCAAAGGGGAGCGTCGGGTCGACGGTGCGGGCCGTGGCATCCACCACCGCCATCCCCGGGCCGGTGTCGAAGGCGAAGGCCGTCTCCTCCCGACCCAGTCGCTCGACCCAGGTGAGGTTGGCCATCCCGCCGAGGTTGAGGAGGATGCGCGCGTGATCGGGGGAGCCGAAGAGCTCGACGGCGGCCATCGGGACGAGGGGCGCCCCCTGGCCTCCCGCCGCTACGTCCGCGGCGCGGAATCCGCTCACCACCCGGACGCCGAAGCGCTCGACCAGGACCGCCGGCTCACCCAGCTGCCAGCTGACGGTGGGCGGTTCGTGCCAGAGCGTCTGTCCCGGGAAGGCGATCCCCGCCAGGTCGCTCGCCTTCACGTGCTGCTGCTTGAGCAGGCGGTCGACCGCCTCGCCGGCCCATTCGGCCAGGCGCACGTGGAGCCGGGCCAGGTCCTGGGGCGTGGCATCGCCCTCGAGGGCGCGGACGAGCTCCTCGCGCTGCTCGTCGGTGTACCGGCGCGGCACGAACCCCAGCAGCTCGGCGTGGGTGGGGCCATCGAAGCGCACCAGCGCCGCGTCGACGCCGTCGAGCGAGGTCCCCGACATCAGGCCCACCATCAACGCGCGGCGCAGCGTCATTCGACGATCTCCGGCGGCGGGCCGAGGATCGGGCGGATCCTGCCGGCATTGGCGTCGAGGAGCGCTCGGGCCGCATCGCGGTCGACGCCCTTGCTGGCCATCACGATGGCAGTCTTGACGCTGCCGCCGGCCGCGTCGATGGCGGAACGGGCGGCCGCGCGGTCGAGCCCCGCCACCTCCATCAGGATCCGCTCCCCCCGGTCGACCAGCTTCTCGCTCCACGCCTCGAGGTCCACCATCAGGTTGCCATAGGTCTTCCCCAGCCGGATCATCGCGCCGGTGGTGAGGGTGTTGAGGACGAGCTTGGTGGCGGTGCCGGCCTTCATCCGGGTGGAGCCGGTGACCACTTCCGGTCCGGTGCGCACGGTGATGCAGACATCGCACCCCTCGACCATCGCCTGGGGGGGCTCCGCGCAGCAGACGAACACCGTCCGGGCGCCGAGGGTGCGCGCGCGCCCGAGCCCGCCGCGGACGTAGGGGGTCGTCCCGCTCGCGGCGATCCCCACCACAACGTCGCTGGCGCCCACCTGGCGGGAGTCCATCTCGGCGGCACCGGCGCTGGCATCGTCCTCAGCGCCCTCGGCGGGCTTGACCAGGGCCGGGAATCCGCCGGCGATGATCCCCACCACCATGGTGGGCGGCGTCCCGAACGTCGGCGGGCACTCGGAGGCGTCGAGCACGCCCAGGCGCCCGCTGGTACCCGCGCCGATGTAGAGGAGCCGGCCGCCGGCGCGGAACGCTGCCTCGATCAGGTCGATGGCGCGCGCGATCTCGACGCGCGCCGCCGCCACCGCCGGCGCCACGCTCGCATCTTCGGCGTTGATGAGGTCGACCAGCTCCAGGCTCGACGCGATGTCGATGTCGCGCGAGCGCGGATTCCGCCGTTCGGTCAGGCGGCGGTCGAGGAAGATCGGAGTGGGGGAGCCGGGGTTGTCGGGGGCCACGATGCGCTAAATTAGAACCCGCCGCGGGGAACCGGCAACCACCGGACCCCGCGCCCTCCCCCGAAGCGACATCCACTGGACGCCAAGCCCATCGAGGCCCACGTGTCGACCGCCAGTTCGAGCCTCCGCGCCGCCCTGCTCCTTGCGGGCCTGAGCGCCTGCGCCGCGCACCCCGCCGGCGTGACGCCGGCCCCGAGCGGGCCCACGAGCGGCATCGCCCCCACCTGGACATACGCCGGCAAGGCGCGCGTGGCGGAAGGGACGCACGGGATGGTCGTGTCCGGGAGCCCGCTCGCGAGCGAGGTCGGCCGGAAGATCCTGGAGGAAGGCGGCAACGCGATCGACGCGGCGACGGCGGTCGGCTTCGCCCTGGCCGTGGTGCATCCGGAGGCCGGCAACATCGGCGGCGGCGGGTTCTCGATCATCCGGACCGCCGACGGGAAGGTGACGGCGCTCGACTACCGGGAGACGGCGCCGGCGGCGGCCACCCGGACGATGTACCAGGACCTTGAGGGCGATCCGACCGATCTCAGCATCACCGGCATCCTGGGGGTCGGCGTCCCCGGATCGGTGGCGGGGCTGGTGGAGCAGCATCGCAAGTACGGACGCCTGCCGCTCCGCGACATCGTGGCGCCGGCCATCGCGCTGGCGCGGGACGGCTTTACCGTCGACGCCTACCGGGAGCGGTCGATCGACGCCAGCCGGCCCTTGCTCTACCTCTTCAACGGTTCCCGGGCGGACTTCCTCCCCGACGGGCACGCGCCGAAGGTCGGCACCACCTTCCGCCAGCCCGACCTGGCCCGGACGCTGGAGATGATCGCCGACAGCGGCGCCGACGGCTTCTACCGGGGCCCCGTGGCGAACCTCCTGGTGGCCGAGATGCAGCGCGACGGCGGGATCATCACGCACGCCGACCTCGAGCAGTACCGGGCGATCTGGCGCGACCCGATCGCCATCGAATACCGCGGGTACACGGTCTACTCGATGCCCCCGTCGTCGTCGGGCGGCGTGACGCTGGCCGAGATCCTCAACGTGATGGAAGGGTTCGGGCCCCTGCCCCCCTTCGGCTCGCCGCAGCTCATCCACCGGGAGGCCGAAGCGATGCGGCGCGCCTTCACCGACCGGAACTACTATCTCGGCGACCCGGACTATGTGAACGCGCCGATCGCGAAGCTCATCTCCAAGGCGTACGCCGACTCGCTGCGGACGTCGATCGACCTCGAGCACGCCACCCCGTCGGCCGACGTGAAGCCCGCCGCCGGCGGGATGTCGACGACGCACTACTCGGTCGTCGACGCCGACGGCAACGCCGTGAGCACCACCACGACGCTCAACAACAGCTACGGCAGCGGCGTGACGGTCACGGGCGCCGGGTTCCTCCTCAACGACGAGATGGACGACTTCGCCTCGGCGCCGGGGAAGCCCAACATGTACGGCCTGGTCCAGGGTGACGTGAACGCGGTGGCGCCGGGTCGCCGGATGCTCTCGGCGATGACGCCGAGCGTGGTGACCGACTCCGCCGGCAAGCTCTTCCTGGTGGTCGGCACGCCGGGCGGTCCCACGATCATCACGCAGGTGTATCACGTGATCTCCAACGTGATCGACCACCATATGTCGCTTGCGGATGCCGTCGCGGCGCCGCGGATGCACCATCAGGGGCTTCCCGACCAGATCCGCCTCGAGGCCGGCGGGTTCTACCCCGCCACCATCGCGGCCCTCGAGGCGATGGGGCACGCCATCGTGTTCCGGACCCGCTGGGGGGACGTCGAGGCGATCATCCGCACGCCGACCGGGTGGGAAGGGGTCTCGGACCCGCGGCTGGGCGGCGGGGGGGCGGGGTATTAGTCGGGCAACGGGCAACGGACAACAGACAACGGACAACGGAC
>DATIEF010000072.1:0-4514 GCA_035455865.1 Gemmatimonadales bacterium
ACCACGATGCAGCGGATCCGCCGGGTGCTGGCGCGCGGGCGGCCGCACCCGATGATCGACCTGCACAGCGCCAATCAGTACGACAAGAACGACGGCTACGCCTCGAGCGCCAACCTCTACCTCGAGCACTTCCCCTACATCGACCGGCTCTGGTTCGGGGAGTACTTCGACTACAACTCCCAGCCCGACTACTGGCTCACGGAGATCTCCGGGATCCCCTTCGGCCTGATGGGGGAGATGCTGCAGGACGACGGCAACCCCTGGCGCGGGATGGTCTTTGGGATGACCGACCGGCTCCCCTGGGCTGGCGACCCGCGGCCGCTCTGGCTGGCGTGGGACGCCTTCGGGATCACCGACGCCAGGATGCTCGGGTGGTGGGCGCCGTCCGCCCCGGTCAGGACCGGCCGACCCGACATCCTGGCCACCAGCTACGTGCGGAAGGGCCGGACGATGGTGGCCGTGGCCAGTTGGGCAAAGGACACCGTGGCGTTGCATCTTTCCATCGACTGGAAGGCATTGGGCCTCGACCCTCGGACGGCCACGATCTCGGCGCCCGCCATCGAGAAGTTCCAGCCGGCGGCCACGTTCAAGGTGGGCGACCCGATCCCGATGGTCCCCGGAAAGGGGTGGCTCCTTGTCATCAAGTGATCGGCGGGACGGACCGACCTCACCCCCTGCCCCCTCTCCCTTACGGGAGAGGGGGAATGCTCCAGAAGTCTCCCCCTCTCCCATAAGGGAGAGGGGGCCGGGGGGTGAGGTCCCCCGTCGCACCTTCCTCGCCACGATGGCCGCGGCGTCGGTCCTCGCGCGTCCGCGCGGTGTCGCCGGCTCCGCGGTCGGGTTCGCCAGCCGGAAACCGGCCCTCCCCACGCCGCAGCAGGTGGCCTGGCAGGACCTCGAGCTCGGGATGTTCGTCCATCTTGCCCCCAACACCTGGACCGACAAGGAGTACGACGACCTCTCGCTCTCCCCCGAGGACGTCGTGACCAACATCGACGCCGAGCAGTGGGCCGACGTGGCGCTGTCGCTGGGGGCAAGGTACGTGGTGCTGGTGGCCAAGCACGCCGGCGGGTACTGCCTCTGGCAGACCGACACCACCGACTACTCCATCAAGAACTCCCCGTGGAAGGATGGCCGGGGTGACGCGATGGCCGACCTCTCCCGCGCGTGCAAGGAGCGCGGGCTCGGGCTCGGCGTCTACCTGAGCCCGCGCGACGACAAGCACGGCGCCGGCGTGAGCGGACGCTGCAAGACCCCCGCGGCCCAGGCCGCCTACAACGCGCTCTACCGCGAGCAGCTCACCGAGGTGCTCGGCCGCTACGGTCCCATCGTGGAGCTCTGGCTCGACGGCAACAGCGTCGTCCCCACCGGCGACATCGTCGCGAAGCTGCAGCCGGGGGCGATGGTGTTCCAGGGACCGCAGGCCACCATCCGCTGGGTGGGGAACGAGGACGGCTTTGCCCCGTACCCCTGCTGGAACGGGCTCTCCGTGGAGGACGCGCTCGACGGAAGCGCCACCGCGCTCGAGGGCGATCCCGATGGCGAGGTATGGCGCCCGGTCGAGGCCGACGTGTCGGTGCGCCGCCCCGACTGGTTCTGGAGCACCACCAACGAGAAGGACCTGCTCTCGCTCGATGAGCTGGTCGAGATCTATTACCGGTCCGTGGGGCACGGGACGCAGCTCCTCGTCAATTTCCCCCCCGACCGGAGCGGCCGGATCCCGGCGGCGGACGCCGCGCGCGCGAAGGAGTTCGGCGACCTCATTCGGCATCGCTTCGGCTCGCCGGTGGCCGAGGTGGCGGGGCGTGGGAAGAAGGTGACCGTCGAGTTCGGGGTGGAGCGGCGGGTGGATCACGTCGTGCTGCAGGAGGACATCTCCCAGGGCGAGCGGGTGCGGACCTACGAGATCGAGGCGCGCATCGACGACAAGTGGCGCGTCATCGGCGCCGGGACCGCCATCGGCCACAAGCACATCCAGCCCATCGGCGGTGTCGTGGCCGATGCGCTCCGGCTCCACGTCCATCACTCCGACGGAAAGCCCCAGGTCCGGCGGTTCGCCGTGTACAACACCGGCGCCGAGCCGCCGAAGACCTGGAACACCCAGCCCGAGCTCACGGGCGACGACGTCATCGGCGGGTGGACCGGCGATCGCTTCGAGGTGGACCTCACCCCGCACATCGACCGGGCCGCGCAGTACCGGGTCCGCTTTGCCGGGATCCACGGCGAGCCGGTCAAGGTGCAGTGGATCGAGCTGCTCGAAGGCGGCGACTCGGCTCCGCAGCTCATCCACCGGGAAAAGAAGCGGAAGGACGCCTTCCTCGTGTCGGTGCCCGAGATGGGCCGCGCGGTGGTGGTGCGGGGCCGGATCCTGGGTGCGGACGCGGGGCGGGTGCTGCTCCGGAAAGGGTGACAGGCACGGACCGTCCGGCCGCGCCCTGAACCAGGTCTCACGGCCCCTTCACGCCCCCATCACCGCCTCGGCGCCACCTTCCTGACCCCCGAATGGAAGTGTGGCGCCGCTCGCATCCGGTATCCCATCGGGACCTGCGCGCCGCAAGGAAGCGGAGGTTGCAGATGGGAACCAGAGTCGCCGCCGAACGCGCCCCGCGCGCCGCCAAGCCCGCGGCCGCCGCGACAATGAAGGCGTTCGTGATGCACGGCATCGGCCGGGTCGGGTTCATGGAAAAGCCGGTGCCGGCCGACCCCGGTCCCGATGACGCCATCATCCGGACCACCCACGCGCTCATCTGCACGTCCGATACCCACACGGTGGCGGGTGCCATCGGCGCGCGGAGCGACCTGACGCTCGGCCACGAGGCGGTGGGCATCGTCGAGCGGATCGGCGCCAACGTGAAGGGCGTTCAGGTCGGCGATCGCGTGGCGGTCAACGCCATCACCCCCTGCTACAAGTGCGACAACTGCCAGCGGGGCTTCACGTCGCAGTGCACCGAGATGCTGGGCGGGTGGAAGTTCGGCAACACGAAGGACGGCGTCTTCGCCGAGTACTTCCACGTCAACGACGCCGACGCCAACCTGGCCGTCATCCCCGCCACCGTCCCCGATGACAAGGCCGTCTACGCCACCGACATGATGTCGACCGGGTTCATGGCGGCGGAGCACGCCAACATCCCCATCGGGGGATCGGTGGCCATCTTTGCCCAGGGGCCCGTCGGCCTGATGGCCACGGTCGGCGCCCGCCTCCTCGGCGCCGGGCTCGTCATCGCCGTGGAGAGCGCGCCCAAGCGGAAGGACCTCGCCACCCGCTTCGGCGCCGATGTGGTGGTGGATCACACCAAGATGGACGCGGTGGAGGCCATCCGCTCCCTCACCAACGGGCACGGCGTCGACTCCGCCATCGAGGCGCTCGGTTCGGAGGAGACCTTCGACGCCTGCATCCGCGCCACCCGCCCCGGCGGCACCATCTCCAACGTGGGCTACCACGGGAAGGGCGAGTACCTCCGGATCCCGCGCGTGGCGTGGGGGGTGGGGATGAGCGACAAGACCATCCGCACCGGGCTCTGCCCCGGCGGCCGTGAACGGATGATGCGGCTCCTGCGGCTCATCGAGAACGGCCGGGTGGACCCGACGCCGCTCACCACCCACCGGTTCCCGTTCGCGGAGCTGGACAAGGCGTTCGAGCTGATGTCCACCAAGGGCGACCGGATCATCAAGCCGCTGATCACGTTCTGAGCGACGCAGGGGCGGCGCATGCGCCGCCCGTTCAACCAACCCCTTACTAACACTGCGGCGGCGCCACCCGGCGCCGCCGCTTCATCGTCCACTGGCGGTCCCAACAACTCTAGCTCGCAAATCTCTGGTACTCGGTACCTCGCTCGGATCGCCCGTCTACTGGCCCCTGATCCTGACCGTCTGCGCGACAACCATCGACACCGGACGCCCGAGCACCCGCGCCGGCGCATAGTGGCAGCGCGTCGCGAGCGTTACGAAGAACGCCTCCGTCATCGGAGCGGTCGCCGAAGTACTTGAGATGGTGACGCGAACGGCTGCCGAATCGACCGACCCGTCAGGTCCGATCACGAAGAGCAAGTCGGCCGACGCCGACCGAAGGCTGCCCGGGAGCGACGGGATCGAGCAGGACTGCATCAACGGCACTTCGTCGAGATCACGGCTGTTCTCCCTATAGATGACGGCCGTCGTGTCCGCCCCGAACCCCAACCGGGCCATGGACGTCGTGGCGCCCTCACTCCGGGTATCCCGGATGCTGGACACGAAACTCGGCAGCCGCGGGCTCACAGTGTTGAACTTCATGATCTGCGCCAGCCGGATCGGGACCGGGTGGCGGCCCAGCCGTGCCGGCTTGAAGCGACACTGGCCGAGCACTCGCGTCGCGGCGCTCGTCACCCCGGGGAACGACATTCCACGGGCCTCCACGGCCATGACGGTGCTGTTGTCGACCGTGCCATCGGCAAGCAGGGTGTACGTGACGGTGCCGGATCCGCGCATGGCGCCGAGGGCCGGTCTGGGCGCGCCGCAGGACTTGAATCTGGGCAGCG
>DATIEF010000073.1:0-2620 GCA_035455865.1 Gemmatimonadales bacterium
ATGCCAATGACCCACCAGCAGACCGTGCTGATGACCCAGAGCTGCACCGCCAGTCGGCGACCGAGCGCATCGAGGGAAGGAGGCAGGGGCGAGCCGGAGTGAGAAGTAAGAAGTAAGAAGTAAGAAGGGAAAAGGAGAAGGGGAAATGGGACTCAAGAGTAAGATCTGAGAGAGCAGAGGAGCCGAAGTGCGCCTCAGCGCCCTCAGCCCTCAGCCCTCAGCCCTAAGCCCTAAGCCCTAAGCCCTAAGCCCTTCCCAAGATGCACCCCACCGGCACGCGGGGCCAGCGGTATATCTTACCCCGATGGACCGCACATTCGCAGCACTCGGCGCGCTCTCGGCCGGGCTCGCCGTGGCAGCAGGGGCCTTCGGCGCCCACGCGCTCAAGGGGCACCTCTCGGCCGAGGACCTGGCCGTCTTCGAGACCGGCGCCCGCTACCAGATGTACCACGCCTTGGCGCTCCTGGCGGTGGCGTGGGCCGCCTCCCGCTGGCCCGGCCCGTCGGTGACCGCCGCAGGGTGGCTCTTCGTGGCCGGTACCATCCTCTTTTCCGGGAGCCTCTACGCACTCGCGCTGAGCGGCGTCCGCTGGCTCGGCGCGATCACGCCGCTGGGCGGCGTGGCGTTCCTGGCCGGTTGGGCCTGCCTGGCCCTCGGCGCCTGGCGGGGCCGAGCGTGAGCGACGTGGCGGGCGAGTACGGCGAGCTCCTAGTACAGCTCGACAAGTGGTCGGCGGACGCCAAGGCCCGGCACCCCGGCGTCATCCCCTGCCGGCTCGGCTGCACGGCGTGCTGTCATGGGCCCTTCGACATCTCGGCAGCCGACGCCGCCCTCCTTCGGAGCGGCCTCGCAGCCTTGGCGCCCGCGGTGCGGGCGGAGGTCAGGGACCGCGCCCGCGCGCTGCTCCAGAAGATGGCGCGGGAGGCGCCGGAGTGGGGGGCGCCCTGGCACATCGAGGACATCGGCGAGGACCGGTTCGATGACGTGGTGGAGGCCCTGGCCGACGAGCCCTGCCCCCTCCTCGGCCCCGATGGTGGCTGCCTCACGTATGCGCACCGCCCCGCCGTCTGCCGGATGATGGGGCTCGGCATGCGCACCCGAGGCGGCGACATCGACAACGCCTGCCCCATCCAGGACCAATTCCCTGCCTACGCCGCCCTCCCGCCCCAGTCGTTCGACCTGGAGGCGTTCGAGCGGGTGGAGGAGCGCCTGATCGCCCGCGCGGGAGGCACCGAGACGACCATCGCGGCGGTGGCGGGGGAGGAGAGGTGAGAGGTGAGAGGTAAGAGGTAAGAGGTAAGAGGTAAGAGGTTCCGACGGATGCCGAAGACACTGAAATGCGCAAGGGGGCTCACGACGCAGCGGAGCCCCCTCTCACCTCTTACGTCTTACCTCTCACCCTGTTCAGCCGAAGATGTGCTGCAATCCCCGGTTGTACGTGAACAGACCGAACAGCGCCAGGATGATCACGACCGCGACGAGGATCGGGAAGACGAAGGCGCCGCTGAAGAGCGGGCTGTCGTTCTTCAGGTGCATGTAGAACGCCGCCACCAGCGCGAACTTGGCGGCGGAGAGCACCACCAGGAGCAGCACGAAGATCGGGTCCACGAATGAGGCGAGCGAGGTCTTGATCGAGCCATCGTGGATCGAGTAGGTCACCACCTCGAGCGCGGTCAGCACGAAGAGGATCAGCGCGATGGTGGTGTACGTCTTCCACCCGGGGTGGTCGTGGGTCTCGGCGGGTGCGGCGTCGGCGTGCGCGTTCATGGCGTCGATGCCCTCACTTCATCAGGTAGACGACGGGGAAGATCACGATCCACACCACGTCGACGAAGTGCCAGTACAAGGCCGCGATCTCCAGGTTGAGCGCCTTCTCCGGCGTCAGCTTCCCGCGGAGCCCCTGGATGAAGAGCGTGGTGAGCCAGAGCACACCCACCGACACGTGGGTGCCGTGGAACCCCGTCAGGGTGAAGAAGCTCGCCCCGAAGAGGTTGGTGTGGATGGTCAGGCCCTTCTCGACGAAGTGGGTGAACTCGTACACCTGCATCCCGACGAAGAAGAGCCCGCACAGGATGGTGAGGCCCAGGAAGGTCAGGAACTGCCCCCGTTTGCCGCGCTGCAGGCCGTTCAAGGCCAGCACCACGAAGAACGAGCTGAAGAGCAGCAGGGCGGTGCCGAAGGTCACCAGGCCGATCTCGAGGATGTCGCTCGGGAACGGTCCGACCTTGCTCTGCCCCCGGTAGATCACGTACGTCGAGATCAGGGAGGCGAAGAAGAGGCACTCCGACCCGATGAAGATCCAGATCGCCAGCTTGCGGCTGTCGAGTCCGGTCGAGGTCGGGGGATGCATCGCGTGCGCGTCGTGGTTCACGTCAATCTCCGAAAGGTCACTCGACCGGTTCGAACGCCCAGTTGAACACCGACACGAGGAGCAGCGCCGCCCCGGCCAGGATGATCGGGAGCTTCACGCCCACCAGGAAGCCCACGAAGAAGATCAGGATGCCCCACGCCGCAAGGAACGGCCAGTAGCTCGGCGGCGGCATGTGGATGCCGGCACCCGACCCGCGGGCCGGCTCGGGGAGCTTGCCGCCGGCCTTCCGCTTGGCGGCCCAGAGCGCGT
>DATIEF010000074.1:0-4261 GCA_035455865.1 Gemmatimonadales bacterium
GCGAGCCACGGCGCCCCGGCTGCGGCGTGCTCGGTCACCTTCGGCGGACTCCGCCGCGGCCACCTCCTCGCGCGCGACGAGTCGGGCGACGTCGTCGTCGTCGACATCGGGCTTCCGCCGGCCGACCCCGCACTCCCCGAGCTTGTCACCGACGACCACGCGGCCCAGTGGCTGCCGCCCCTCGCCGCCAACGAACACAAGGGATCCCGCGGCCGGATCGTGATCGTGGGCGGCGCGCCGGGGATGGTGGGCGCCGTCCGGATGGCTGGACGCGCGGCATTCGCGGCCGGCGCGGGCTTGGTGCACATCGTCGCGCCCGCCGCGTCGCTCCGCGACCTTGCCACCGCGGAGCCCGATCTCCAGACGGCCGAGTGGGATGCGGGCGCGCCGCCGGCGCGGACCGCGGAACTCCTGGCGCGCGCCGATGCGGTGGTGGTGGGACCAGGGTTGGGGCGCGGACCCGATGCCCGGTCCCGGGTCGAGGCCACGCTGGCCCACTCGGGCAAGGCGCCGGTCCTGCTCGATGCCGACGCGCTCTCGGCGTTCCCGGGAGGCGCGGCGATCCTGCGCCCGCTCCTCAAGGGGCGCGCCGCGGTGCTCACGCCGCATCTCGGCGAGTTCCGCTCCCTTTTCCCGGACCTGAGCTCCGGCGTGGAGCACGATCCCTGGGCCGCGGCCGGCAAGGGGGCGGATCAGGTCGGCGCTGTGGTGCTCGTCAAGGGCGTGCCGAGCGTGGTGGGGGAGCCGGGGCGCGGCGCCAGGTGGACCGTGGCAGCGGGGAATCCGGGGCTCGCCACCGGCGGCAGCGGCGACGTGCTGAGCGGCCTCATCGCGGCGATGCTGGCGCGGGGGCTCGATCCCGCGATCGCGACCGCGCTCGGCGCCCAGGCGCTCGGACGCGCCGCCGACATCGCCGCCCGGCGTGTCACCGCCCGCGCGATGCGGCCGATGGACGTCGTGGCCGGCCTTCCCGACCTCTGGCGCGCGTGGGAGATCCGGCGTGGCGCGCGGCCGGCGCCGCGAGCTCCCGTGCTCCTGGAGCTCGAACGGCCAAGGACCGTATGATACGTCGCCTCGCGCTGCTGCTCCTCGTCTGCGCCCCTGCGCCCCTGCGCCTCTCCGCCCAGTCTTTCTGGCGCCCGGAAGACCGCACCGTCGTCGGCTCGTTCACGCGGATCACTGCGGTCGCGGCATCGTACACGACTGTCTACGTCGCCTCGCTCGACGCCGTGGTGCAGTGGCAGCCGGGGACCAGGAGCTTCGGCCTCCCCGTGCCGGCCGAGATCCCGGGCGGGCTCTCGCGCGTCACCGCCGGGCTGGTCGACCCGCTCGACGGCAGTCTCTGGCTGTCGGAGACGAACGGCTGGATCCATTACGAGCCGGACCTGCGCCGGTGGACCGAGGGGTTCGCGTCGGGACCGGTGCTCCAGATGGCACTCGACCGGAGCGACCCGTCGGGCACGCTCTACCTGCGCACGGCGCGCGGGTGGGAGTCGGCGCCACGCGGGGCGGTGAACGCGTTCCCGTCGCAGGCCCCGCGCCAGCCCATCGTCCCGAACACCGTGCTCGAGGCCATCCGCGAGAATCCGCAGATCGACGCCAACCGCGCCGCGATCCTCTCTACGCCCGGGCTCGGCCAGGGGCGGTACACCTGCGCCGCCCGTTCTCCCGACGGCAGCGGGTGGTGGCTGGGGACCGACGGCGCCGGGGTGCTCTTCCTGCAGCTCGGCGCCGGCTTTCCGCAACACCACGCGTTGGGCCTTCCGGGGGATCAGGTCGGCGCGGTGTTCGCCGCACCGGGAGGAGTGTGGGTCCTCACGGAGCGGGGCGCCACGTCGCTTGCGGGGCTGAGCTTCGTCTCCGCCCGACTCGACACCGCCGACTGGCGCCTCGGTGATCCGGTGTTCGGACAGCCGTTCACCGCGGTCCGGAAGCTTGTGGGTGTCGACACCACCCTCTGGGCCGCCACCGACCAGGGCGCCGTCGGGTTCCCGATCCGTGGCGGGCGCGACCGGCGCCTGGGGCTCGCCGACGGGCTGCCGGATGAGCGGGTCTTTGCCGTGGCGGCAGAGCACGGGAACGTCTACTTCGGCACCTGGGCCGGGATCGGCCAGTTGGTGGACAGTGCCGGACGGCTTCGGGTGCGCCGGGTGGCGCCGGCCTTCGCCGACCGGGCGCTCTCGCTCATCGCCGAGGGCGACACGCTCTGGGTCGGCACGCTCAACGGCCTCTTCCGCTGGGCGCCGGGCGAGGAAGACCTCCGGCAGGCCGCCGGCTGGGGGAGCTTGCCGCGGTTCAGGAAGCCCGTCGTGGCGCTGGCGTGGCGTGCCGATACGCTGGTCGCGCTCACCGAAGACGAGATGCTGTGGCGCGACCCGGCGAGTCGGAGCTGGACCGAGGGCCCGGTCCTCTCGGGCATCGTCGGCCCGATCCGCGCGGTGGTGGACGACCGCGACGGCCTCTGGGTGGCCGGCGCGCGCGGGGTGGGCTTCGCCCGGCTCGGCGGCCCCATCCAGCGGCCGCTCCTCACCGGCGATGCGCTGCCGGGCTTTGCCACCGACCTCGCCATCGACGACGACTTTCTCTGGGTGGCGACGGATCACGGCCTCGTCCGCTTTGCCCTCGACTACGTCCGGCCGTGAATCACATACCCCTGGGCCCCGGCCCCGAGTTCGACCGGATCCGCGCCATCGAAGCCGCCCTCGGCGCCGATGCACCGGCCCTGGGAGATGACTGCGCACTCGTGAGCGTCGGCCCGGGCACGCTGGCCCTGAGCACCGACGTGAGCGTGGAAGGCGTGCACTTCCGGCGGGAGTGGCTCTCGTTGGAGGAGATCGGGTGGCGCGCCGCCGCCGGAGCGCTGTCCGACCTCGCCGCTGAAGGCGCGCGGGCCGACGGCGTCCTCGTGGCGCTCACGATGCCGGGTGCGGCCACCGACCGCGACGCCGCCGAGTTGATGAGGGGCGTCGGCGCCGCGGCGCGGGCAGCGGGTGCGGCGGTGCAGGGGGGCGATCTCTCGTCGGGACCCGGGTGGAGCGTGGCCGTGACCGTGTTCGGGATGGCCGAGCGCCCCATCACGCGGCGGGGTGCGCGCGCCGGCGACGGGCTCTGGGTCACCGGTGCGGTCGGCGGGGCGGGTGCCGCGCTGGCCGCCTGGCTCGCCGGCGGGACCCCGGACGCCGCCATCCGCCAGGCCTTTGCCCATCCGGTGCCGAGGACCGCCGCCGGGCGTTGGCTTGCAGCGCACGGCGCCACCGCGATGCTCGACCTGAGCGACGGCGTCGGCGCCGACGCGCATCACCTGGCGGCGGCGAGTGGCGTCGGGCTCGCGATCCGCCTGGAAGACCTGCCGCTCGCGCCGGGAGTCTCCGATCCGGTCGCCGCCGCCCGGGGCGGGGAAGACTACGAGCTGCTCGTGGCGCTCCCGCCGGGTTTTTCCGCCGCCGACGAATGCCTCCGTGACACCGGCGTGCCGCTCACCCGGGTGGGTGAGGTGACGGCCGGTGGCGGGGTGGGATTCTCGCTGCGCGGCACGCCGATCTCCCTTACCGGGTTCCAGCACTTCCGATGATCGTCCTGCGCACGCTCTGGTTCTGGCTCACCGCCGCCTCGCTCGGCGTGTACTACTCGCTGACCGCCATCGTCGCCGGCGTCCTGGGGGTGCGCTACCGCCGCGGCGGCGTGTACGACCGGGCCGGGCGGCTCTGGTCCACCCGGGTGCTCCGGCTCAACGGCATGCGCGTCAAGGTGAGCGGATACGAGCACCTCCCGGTCGAGGGGCCGTGCGTATACATCTCGAACCACTTCTCCTTCGCGGACATCTGGGTGCTCTTCTCGACCCTCCCCGACTCGCTCCGGTTCATCTCCAAGAAGGAGCTCTTCAAGGTCCCCATCCTCGGTTTCGCGATGCGGAAGGCGCGCCACATCTCGATCGACCGGAAGAACCTGGTCGCTGCGTTCTCCGCGTACGAGGAGGCGGCCCAGGCCATCCGCGACGGCGTCTCGGCCGTCGTGTTCGCGGAGGGGACCCGGAGCCGGAACGGCCAGCTGCAGGCGTTCAAGAAGGGTCCCTTCGTGCTGGCGATCGCCGCCGGAGTGCCGGTCATCCCGGTGTGGGTGGAGGGGACGTACCAGGCCTTTCCGCCCGGCGCGCTCGTCTTCCGCCGGCGGCCGGTGGAGGTGCGGATCGGCGCCCCGATCTCCACCGCCGGGATGAACTACGACGACCGTGACGTCCTGAGCCGCCGGGCCCACGACGCCG
>DATIEF010000075.1:0-2864 GCA_035455865.1 Gemmatimonadales bacterium
TCGAATGACGGTCCCCTCTCCACGAACGTGGAGAGGGGACAGGGGTGAGGAAGCGCGCGGCCGGGGCCGATCATGCTGGGATTCATCCCCCCAGCAGCGCCCGCGCCGCGAAGAACGCCGCGGCGCCTCCGAAGAACGAGAGCGGCATCCGCCACCCGCGGCGCGACTGGATCTCCGGCACCAGGTTCGAGGCCGCCACGTAGATCGTGACCCCGCCCGCCAGCGCCAGTCCGTGGTCCCGGAGCGGGGCCACCAGGTCCGTCGCCAGCACCCCCACCAGCGTCGCGACGCCGAGCGCCGCCGCCGCCCCGATCGCGCGGGCGCGGCCGAGCCCCGAGGCGAGCATCAGGCTCGCCATCGCGAGACCTTCGGGGAGCTTGTGGAGGAAGACGGCGGTGAAGAGGAGGACGCCGAGCGTGTGGGAGACGCCGAAGCCGCTCGCGATCGCGACGCCGTCGAAGAAGGTGTGGAGCAGGAGGCCAAGGAGCGCGCTGACGCTCGCCACCGGGCTCACCGCGTGGGTCTCTTCGCCGAAGTGGAAGTGGGGCGTCAGGACGTGCTGGGCCAGGTGGACCGCGAAGTAGCCGGCCACGAGGTAGATCGCCGCCTCGCGCGCGTCCCGCGCGAATGCCTCCGGCACCACTTCGCCCAGCGCCACCGTGAGCATGAACCCGGCGCCGATGGCGATGAACGTCTCGAGGAGCCGGACCTGCTCCGGCCGGTGGCGCACCACGACGATGGCGCCCACGAGGTTGCCGGCGGCGGCGAGCAGCGCCCACACGATCGGGGTCACGAGAGGGCCTTGGCCTGGCGGAGGAGCACTTCACGGGTGTTGCGCGACGGGTCCTCCAGCACGAAGTCGAGGAGTCCCTTGAGCACCCGGCCGAGCGCCGGCCCCTTGGGGATCCCGGCATCGAGGAGGTCCGAGCCCGTCACCGCGAGGGCGCCGCGATCGATCGGGTCTCCCCGTTCGAGGATCCGCTGCATCGCCGGCTCCCACGCCGGTGCGTGGCCGGTCCCGAGCGTATGGAGCGCCGCCAGGTCCGCCGCCACCGGTGGCGTGACGCCTGAGAGCCAGCGGCGGATGGCGACGTCGTCGAGGCCCGCAGGCGCCGCCGGGCCTCTGGCGATGGCGGCAGCGCGGTCGATCTCGCCGCGCGAGGCCTTGAGGCGCTCCAGCAGGTGTGCCGGCCGATCGGCCAGGAATACGGTGAGGAGGACCGGATCGCGGGGGACCTCGGCGCCGGGATCGCACGGGGCCGCCGCGTGGAGTTCCGGCATCCAGCGTGAGGGGGACATCACCGCGCGCCACAGCTCCACCAGGCGCGGCAGGGAGCGCGTGGTACGGAGGCTCTTGAACCATTCGTCCCGCACCCGCTCCGCGGAGAGGCCGTCGAGTCCGGGGGCCGCCGCCAGCGCCGCGGCCCAGGTGGCGGGCTCCAGCTGGAAGCCGAAGCGCGCCGCGAAGCGCACGCCGCGGAGGATCCGGAGGTAGTCCTCGCGGAAGCGCTCCTCCGCCTTTCCCACCGCGCGCACGAGCTTCCGGTCGAGGTCGCCGAAGCCGTCGAATGGGTCGCGCCATTCGTGGTGGAGCGGGTGGTACGCGATGGCGTTGATCGTGAAGTCGCGCCGGGCCAGGTCCTCCTCGAGCGTGGCGCCGAAGGCCACCACCGCCCTCCGCCCGTCGGTCGACACGTCGCGCCGGAAGGTCGTCACTTCGTGGAGCTTCCGCTCCGCGTCGAGGACCCCCACCGTGCCGAACTCGATGCCCACGTCCACCGTGCGCCGGAAGAGCTTCCGCACTTCGTCGGGCGTGGCGCGGGTGGCGAGGTCGAAGTCGGCGTTGGCGTCGCCCAGGAGATGGTCGCGCACCGCGCCGCCGACGCACCACGTCTCGAAGCCGGCGCCTTCGAGGCGCCGGGCGATGTCGAGGACGGTATCGGGGATCGGGAGAGGAGGGTGCGGCATCGGCCGAATAATAGCAGGGGGTGGGCGGCGCTTGCGCCGCCCCTGCTGAAGGCTGGCCTACGCACCCACCCGGCAGTCCAAGCGGCTGTTCACCCGGCCGTTCCCGCACCTACCCGCAGAGCACGCTCCCGCCGTTCACGTTGAGCACTTCGCCGGTGATGTGCCGCGCCAGCGGGCTCGCGAGGAACAGGATCGGCCCCGCCACGTCCATCGCGCTCGCCGGGCGGCGGAGCGGGATCGTCGCGTCGATCCGCGCGCGCTCGGGGCCGCGGAGCGCGGCGGCGCTCATGTCGGTGTCGACCCATCCCGGCGCCACGCAATTGACCGTGATGTCCGGTGCGCACTCCACCGCCAGCGACTTGGTGAGGGCGATGACCGCACCCTTGGTGGCGGCGTAGTCGGCGTGGAAGGCTTCGCCCCGCTGCCCCGCGGTGCTCGAGACCAGGATGACGGTCCCGCCCGGGCGCATCATGCCGAGCGCCGCGCGGGTGAAGTAGAAGAGGCCGTCGAGGTCGGCGCGCATCGTGTCGCGCCAGCGGGCGTCCTCCATCTTCGCGACAGCCACTTCTTCCGCCGGCCAGATCCCGTGGTTGATCACCGCCACGTCGAGCTTCGGCATCACCCTGGCCAGGTCGGCCGCGATCGTCCGCACCGCCGCAGGGTCGCCGTGGTCACCGCCGAAGGCCCACGCCTTCCGCCCCAGCGCCTCGACCGCGAGCGTCACCTTGGCCGCCTCGGCCCGGCGGGAGCGGAACGTGATCGCGACATCCGCCCCGGCGCGCGCAAAGAGCTCCGCCGCCGCCGCGCCGATGCCGCGGGAGCCGCCGGTGATGAGGACCTGCTTGTTGGTCAGAGAGATCATAGACGTGAGACGTGAGACGTGAGACGTGAGACGT
>DATIEF010000076.1:0-2217 GCA_035455865.1 Gemmatimonadales bacterium
TCAGACGTGTGCTCTTCCGATCTGGTCGGGTTCCCCCTCGTCGTGAAGGCCTCGGCCGGCGGCGGCGGGCGGGGGATGCGCATCGTCCGGTCGGCGGCGGACCTCGCCGGCGCGCTCGCCTCGGCGGCATCGGAGGCGGAAAAGGCCTTCGGCGACGGACGCGTCTACCTCGAGCGCTACGTCGAGCGGGGCCGCCACATCGAGGTGCAGGTCCTGGCCGACGCCGACCGCGTGGTGCACCTCGGCGAACGCGAGTGCTCGGTCCAGCGGCGCTACCAGAAGCTGGTGGAGGAGAGCCCGTCCGTCGCCGTGACACCGGAACTCCGCCGGGCCCTCGGCGCCGCCGCTGTCTCCGCCGCGCGGGCGGTGGGCTACCGCGGCGCGGGGACGATCGAGTTCCTCCTCGCCGCCGACGGCGCCTTTTACTTCCTCGAGATGAACACCCGCATCCAGGTCGAGCATCCGGTGACGGAGCTGGTCTACGGAGTCGACCTCGTGCGGGAACAGCTCCGGATCGCGCAGGGCCACCCGATGCGGGTGCCCGATCGCGAGCTCCATCCCTCCGGCTGGGCCATCGAATGCCGCATCACGAGCGAGGATCCCGCCAACGGATTCCTCCCCGGCAACGGACGCCTCGCGTACCTGCGGGTGCCGGGCGGGCCCGGCATCCGTTGGGATGGCGGCTACGAGCTGGGCGATGAGGTGACGCTCCACTACGACTCGCTCCTCGGGAAGCTCATCGCCTGGGGTGGGACCCGTGACGAGGCGATGGCCCGGATGCGCCGCGCGCTCGACGAGTTCGTCCTGGCCGGCGTGCCCACCTCGATCCCGTTCCACCGCCGGCTCCTGGCCGATCCCGCCTTCCAGCGCGGCGAGATCGACACCCAGTTCCTCGAGCGGCGCCCCGACCTGGCGCGGGCCGAGCCCGACGTGGCCACGCTGCAGGCTGTCGCCGTCGCCGCGGCGCTCGCGGAGGCGGAGGCGCGCGAGCTCCGGAAGCCCGCCGTGTCCGATGAGGGCGCCGCGCACTCCGCCTGGCGCGCCGCTGCCCGCCGGGAAGCGCTCCAGTGACCGCCCCGGTGCGGGTGCTCCGCGTGGCCGCCGGCGGCGAGGGCGTGGGCAAGCTCCCCGACGGGCGGACGGTCTTCATCCCGCGCACCGCCCCCGGCGACCTCGTGGCCCTGGCCGACGTCGAACTCCGCAAGCGCTTTGCCCGCGCCCGCATCGGCGAGGTGGTCGAACCGGCGCCGGACCGGGTGGCGCCACGCTGCGTCCATTATGAGCGCGATCGCTGCGGGGGATGCCAGCTCCAGCACCTGTCGCCGGACGCCCAGCGCGCCGCCAAGCGCGCCATCGTAGGCGATGCCCTCCGCCGCATCGGCGGGCTCGACGTGGCCGATCCGGAGGTGGAGCCGAGCCCGTCGGCGTGGGGCTACCGGAACAAGCTGACGCTCGCCGTCGAGGGTGGGCGGATCGGCCTCCATCCGCTCGACGCACCGACCCGGGTGTTCGACCTCGAGCGCTGCGAGATCGCGGCCCCGGCGCTGCAGGAGCTCTGGAATGCGCTCTCGCCCCTCCGCCGGTCGCTCCCCGCCGACGCCGAGCGCATCGTCCTCCGGGTCGATCGCGATGGGGGCCGGCACGTCATCGTCGAATGCCCGGCGGGGACGATCTGGGCCGGCGGTGCCGAGCTCGGGAGGCGCCTCGCCGCTTCCGGGGTGGCGGCGACGGTCTGGTGGCGCCCCGAGGGGGGCGCCGCGCGGGTGGTCTCCGGATCCGACGACGCCTATCCCGCCACGGTGTTCGAGCAGGTCAACCCGGCCCTCGGGGACGCGATCCGGCGCTACGCCGTCGAGTGCGCCGAGCCGGCGTCCGGTGAGCGGGTGTGGGATCTCTACGCCGGCATCGGCGAGACCACTGAACTACTGCTCGAACGGGGGGCGGTGGTCGACTCGGTCGAGCTCGATCGCCGGGCGGTGGAGCAGGGGCAGCGGCGTTCGCGGTTCGGTCCGCCTCCCGGGAGCCAGGCGCCGGGCGGTCCGGTCGACCGCCACGCCGGGCGGGTCGAGGACCAGGTGGGCCGGCTCCCGCGTCCGGCAGTCGTGGTCACCAATCCGCCCCGGGTGGGGATGGAGCCGGCGGCGGTCGCTGCCATCGCCGCCGCCAGGCCCAGGCGGATCGTCTATGTCTCGTGCGACCCGGCCACGCTGGCACGGG
>DATIEF010000077.1:0-7726 GCA_035455865.1 Gemmatimonadales bacterium
ACACCTGTCCAACGACCTGAACTTCGGGCACGACAGAGGCCTTCAGGCCTCTCAGATCGACCACTCCACATCACCAGCCTCGCCTTCAGGCGAGGTCTCACTCGGACACCTGTCCAACACCTGGATTGCGGCTACGAGAGAGGCCTTCAGGCCTCTCAGATCGACCACTCCACATCACCAGCCTCGCCTTCAGGCGAGGTCTCACTCGGACACCTGTCCACCGACCTGGACTCCGGGCACGACAGAGGCCTTCAGGCGCGGAAAAGTAACCGGAGCCCCCGTCCCTTCAAGGGCGGAGGCTCCGGACGCCTGGCTCGGGCTCAACAGATCCGCGGCAGCTGCTCTCCCGGCAGGAGGTCGACGACCCTCGTCCCGCCGATCCCGGTCTTGAGCACCACCATCCCGGGGTGCGCTTCGACGACCTGGCCCACTTCGGCCGCTTCGGCCCCCAGGGGATGGCCTCGCAGGGCATCGAGCGCGGCGCGCGCCGCGTCGGCGCCCACCACGGCCACCAGCACCCCTTCATTCGCCACGTAGAGGGGATCGAACCCCAGCATCTCGCACGCCCCGGCGACGGGCTCGGGGATCGGGATCGTATCACCCACGAGCGCCACGCCAACCCGCGACGCCTGCGCGATCTCGTTGAGCGCGCTGGCCACGCCGCCGCGCGTGGGATCCCGCAGCACGTGGACCTCACCGCCCGCCGCGGAACGGAGCGCGGCCACCAGGGGCCAGAGCGCCGCCGAGTCGCTCTCGACGTCCACCTCGAAGTCGATGGCGCCCCGCGCCGCCATCACCGCGATCCCGTGCCGCCCGATGGGGCCGCTCACGAGCACACGGTCGCCCGGGCGGGCTTGGTCGGGGGCCGGGCGGAATCCCGGCGACAGGATCCCCACGCCGGTGGTGTTGAGATAGAGCCCCTCCGCCTTCCCCCGCTCCACCACCTTCGTGTCCCCCGTGGCCACCATCACACCGGCCGCCGCTGCCGCCCGGCCGAGCGCGGCGACGATCCGGTCGAGCACATCGAAGGGAAGCCCCTCCTCGAGTACGAAACCCGCGGAGAGCGCCATCGCCTGGGCGCCCATCATCGCCAGGTCGTTCACGGTGCCGTGCACGGCGAGGGAACCGATGTTGCCCCCGGGGAACTCGAGGGGTGACACGACGAACGTGTCGGTCGAGAACGCGATCCCCGTCCCCGCCACGTCGAGCACCGCCGCATCGCCCAGGAGCCGCAGGACGGGGTTGTCGAGATGGGGGAGGAACCGCTCCCGGAAGAGCGCGGCGCTCATCCGCCCGCCGGAACCGTGCCCCAGCTGCACCCGATCGGCACCGAGGGCCGGGGTCGGACAGGCGAGGCCGGTGGCGCCGATCGTCGCCGTCGTCACGTGGCCACCTCGGCGGCGGGGCGGAGCCGGCCGTAATTGTAGTAGGCAGCGCAGGCACCTTCCGACGACACCA
Organism: Gemmatimonadales bacterium; assembly: GCA_035455865.1. GTDB lineage: Bacteria > Gemmatimonadota > Gemmatimonadetes > Gemmatimonadales > GWC2-71-9 > CAMLHU01. The sequence continues at coordinate 1,459 of DATIEF010000077.1, forward strand.
TCGGCGCGCCGAGCGGGCGATCGGGGGTGCAGAGCGTGCCGAATGCGGGGCAGTTGACCGGCTTCAGCGTGCCACGGAGGACATCGCCGGCGCGGCAGAGCTCCGGCTCGGCAGTGCGGATCCCCTGCAGCTGGAAGCGGCGCTCCGCATCGAAGTCGGCGAACTCCGCCCGCAGCTGGAGTCCGGACTGGGGGATCGCGCCGATGCCGCGCCACGCGCGATCGGCCCGTTCGAAGACCCGCGCCACCAGATCCTGGGCCGGCTCATTGCCCTTCCGCTGGACCGAGCGGACGTATTGGTTCTCAACCTCGTGGCGCCCCGATTCGAGCTGGCGCACCGCCAGGAGGATCCCCTCGAGGATGTCGACGGGCTCGAATCCGGTCACGACGATCGGCACCTTGTACTTGGCGGCGATCGGCTCGTACTCGGTCCACCCCATCACGGTGCAGACGTGACCGGCTGCCAGGAAACCCTGCACCCGGTTGTCCGGGGCATCGAGCAGCGCGGTGATGGCCGGCGGCACGGTCACGTGGGACACGAGCACGCTGAAATTCCGGACGCCGAGCTCCCGCGCGCGCCAGACCGCCATCGCATTGGCCGGGGCCGTGGTCTCGAACCCGACGGCGAAGAAGACGACCTCCTTCTCCGGCGTGCGGCGGGCGATCTCGAGCGCGTCGAGCGGCGAGTAGACCATCCGCACCGCCCCGCCCCGGGCGCGGATCTGGTGCAGGTCGCACTCGCTCCCGGGCACGCGGAGCATGTCGCCGAACGACGTGAAGATCACGTCGGGGCGCGCCGCAAGGGCGAGCGCGCGGTCGATCTGCTCCAGCGGGGTGACGCAGACCGGGCAACCCGGGCCGTGCACCATCTCGACGGCGCCGGCCAGGAGCTCGTCCAGGCCCTGCTTGACGATCGTGTGGGTCTGCCCGCCGCAGACCTCCATCAGCACCCACTCGCGGGTGGCGGCCGAGCGGATGGCGCCGATCAGGTGGCGCGCCAGCTCCGGATCGCGGTACTCCGAGAGGTATCTCACGCGCCCTCCGCCCGGTCGGCGAGTTCCTTCATCCACTCGAGCTCGTCGAGCCGGCTCATGGCCCGGAGCGCCTCGAAGGTCCGGTGGGCCTCCGCCTCGTCGACCTTGGAGATGGCAAAACCGACGTGCACGATCGCGTAATCGCCCACGGCCACCTCGTCGGCGACGTACGCCAGGCACACTTCGCGGCGGACGCCGCCGAAGTCGACGACGCCCATCGGAAGGCCCTGGACGTCACGCCGCTCGACGATGCGGCCCGGGATGCCGAGGCACACGGGGATCTCCCTTCAGGGGGCGCTGGCGGGGGATCGATCGGCGCCCCGGGCAAGGCGTGCGGCCGCCACCGCCGCCTGCCCATAGCTGAGCCCACCGTCATTGGGCGAAAGCCGCTCCGGGACCAGCACCTCGAGTCCCATCGCCTCGAGGCGTCCGGCCAGCGAGGCGAGGAGCCGGGCGTTCTGGAAGCATCCGCCGCCGAGGGCCACGGTCCGGAGCCCTTCCCGCTCCGCGGCCAGGCGCGCGAGTTCCGCGGCCGACGCGGCGACGCTCTCGTGGAAGCGCGCGGCCAGGTCGGCCACCTCGCGCCCCGCCCGCGCCCCTTCCCCCAACGCCACGAGGAGCGGCAGCGGGTCGAGCATCCACCCTTCCGCCGTGGGGCGGACCGGGAACGGCAGCGGATCCGCGACGCGGGCGCCGGCGAGCCCTTCCAGTTCCATCGCGGCCTGCCCCTCGTGGCTCGCGATCCGGCGCACGCCGAGCACCGCGGCCGCCGCGTCGAAGAGGCGGCCCATCGACGACGCCCGGGGCGAGTTGATGCCGCGGGCCATCTGCCCCGTGGCCGCCGCCAGCTCGCGGGGGCCCACGCCGTGGAAGGCGAGCTCCATCGCCCGCTCGGCCCCCGCGTCCAGCGACCGATACCCGAGCGCCGCACGCCACGGCTGGCGCGCGGCGAGGTCGCCGCCGGGGAGGGGCGCGTAGCGCAACTGCCCCACCCGCCGAAAGCCGACGAGGTCGGCCACCAGCGCCTCCGCGCCCCAGATGGCCCCGTCGGCGCCGAAGCCGGTGCCGTCGAAGGCCAGCCCCACGACCCGGTCGGTCCGCCCGTGCTCGGCCAGCACTGCGCCGATGTGGGCATGGTGGTGCTGGACTGCGATCGGCACGCCGAAGCCGAGTTCCTCCGCCAGCCGGGTGGAGAGGTAGCCGGGATGAGTGTCGCGCACCGCGACGGCGGGCTCGATGGCGAACAGCCGCCGGAACGCCTCCAACGAGGCCCGGAAGTGCGCCACCGACTCCAGCGAGCCGAGGTCGCCGATGTGCTGGCTCACGTAGGCATCGGCGCCGTGCACCAGCGTGAAGGTGTTCTTGAGGTGTCCGCCCACCGCCAGGAGTGGCACCGGGCTCGCGATGGGGAGCGGCACAGGGAGCGGCGCGTAGCCGCGCGCCCGCCGGAGGAACACCGGGCGCCCACGGGCCACGCGCACCACCGAGTCGTCGTACCGCGCAACGATCTCGCGATCGTGCAGCAGGAAGGCGTCGGCCACGCCGCCCAGGCGCTCCCACGCCTCGTCGTTGGAGATCGCGATCGGCTCGTCGGTCCGGTTCCCGCTCGTCATCACGAGCGGGAGGCCCATCCGCTCGAGGAGGAGGTGGTGGACGGGCGTATACGCGAGCATCACGCCGACGGTGCCGAGCCCAGGCGCCACGCCCCGCGCCAGGGGGGCATCCCAGCGCCGCGCCAGGAGCACCACCGGCCGTTCCGGGCCCGTGAGCAGGCGCGCCTCGACCGCCCCGACCCCGCCGAGCCGGCCGGCCTGCGCCAGCGTTCGGACCATCACGGCGAACGGCTTGGCATCGCGCGCCTTGCGCCGACGGAGACGGTCGACCGCCATCCCGTTGGTGGCGTCAACGGCCAGGTGGAACCCGCCGAGTCCCCGGATGGCCAGGATATCACCGCGGCGCAGCAGGGCGGCCGCGGCTTCCAGCACGGCATCGCCCGTGACCGGCCTGGCGTCGGGGCGGCGGGGATCCTCCAGCCAGAGCCGGGGCCCGCAGGCGGGGCAGCTGTTGGTCTCCGAGTGATAGCGGCGTTCTCCCGCGGTCTCGTATTCCCGGCCGCACTCGGCGCACATCGCGAACGCCCGCATGCTGGTGCGGGCGCGGTCGTATGGCATCGCGTCGATGACCGTGAACCGGGGGCCGCAATCGGTGCAGGTGATGAAGGGGTAGTGGAAGCGTCGGTCGCGGGGGTCGAAGAGCTCCGCTTCACAGGCCGCACAGGTCGCGACATCGGGGGAGACCGGGAGGCGGGCGCCGGCGTCCACCTGGCTCTCGAGGATGCGGAAGCCCGCCACCGGCTGCGGCGGGCGGCGCTCCACCTCGATGCCGGCTATCCGGGCGAGCACCGGCGCCTCGGGGCGGAGGCCGGCGAGGAATCCGTCGAGCGCCGGCTCGGGGCCCTCGAGCCACACTTCTACGCTCCCCGACGCATTCCGCACCCAGCCCGCAAGCCCGTGCCGGCGCGCCAGGCGATGGACGAAGGGCCGGAACCCGACGCCCTGCACGAGGCCGGTGATCCGCGCCAGGACCGCGCACCGTTCGCCGGGGATCGGGACGGCCGTCACGCCGGGACCCCGGCGACCAGGCCCCGGACGTACGCGAACCAGTCGGCGAGCCCATCCTCGGAGAGCGACGACGTCAAGATGAACTGGAGCGCCGGGTTGACCGCCCGTGCGTGTTCGATGGCCCGGTCGACGTCGAACGGCACATAGGGGAGCAGGTCGAGCTTGGTGAGGACGACGAGGCGCGCCTCGCGGAACATCTTGGGATACTTGGCCGGCTTGTCGTCGCCCTCGGCCACCGAGAGGAGGACCACCTTGGCCGCCTCGCCGAGGTCCCAGCTGGCGGGGCACACCAGGTTGCCGACGTTCTCGATGAAGAGGAGGTCGGTGGCCGCGAGGTCGATGGCATCGAGCGCCTCGCTCACCTGCCGCGCGTCGAGGTGGCACGCCCCGTTGGTCACCACCGCCTGGACCAGCCGGTCGGTGTGCCGCGCCAGGCGGTCGGCGTCGTTCTGGGTCTGCACGTCGCCGGTCACGACGGCCATCCGGAGTTCGGGGCCCAGCACCTTGAGCGTGCGCTCGAGGAGCAGCGTCTTCCCCGCCCCGGGGCTCGAGACGAGGTTGAGCGCCGGCACCCGCGCGGCCCGGAGCCGGCCGCGGACGCCGGCGGCGAACTCGTCGTTGCGGGCCATCACCCGCTCACGGACGTCGATCGTCCGGACGCTCATCGTCCACCTCCAGGTAGGTGAGGCGGAGGTCGCTCCCCGGGCTCCGGGCAATGACCGGGCGAGCCCGCCCGAACGGCGGCTCCTGCAGCAGCGTCTCGAGCCAGAAGGCCAGGTTGCCCGGCTCGACCCCGGCGTCGTCGCCGACCTCGATCCCGACGGCCAGGAGCTCCCCCGCCGAGGGTCCGAGGCGCTCCTCGGCCATCCGGCAGACCTCGAGGGCCACGCTCATCTCATGCATGCGCGGGTTCGCGCCGTATGCAGCGGTGTCCCCGTAGCTCGAGCGCGCCGACGACGGCCGCCACCGCTTCGTCCACCCGGTCCTGGACCACGGGCGTCAGCATCTCCGACAGCGCAACGACCGCGGGTTGAAGGCCGATGGCGATGGTGTCCTCGGGGAGCGTGCGGCGAAGCTCCGCCACCGCAAGGACATCCCGCAGGTCCACCTGGTGCGGCGAGATCTTGGTGGCGAGGAACCGGGGGATCTGGTGCCGGGCGAGCTCCACCACCGTACCGGGCGCGGCGCCGACGTTGATGGCGTCGAGCAGGATGAGCCGGCCGGCGTCCTCGATGGTGGGGAGGAGGTTCATCCCCCAGGTGCCGCCGTCCACGAGCGTTGCGGCGGGTTCGACCTCCCATCCTTCGGTCAGGCGGGCCAGGAGCGCCAGCCCGATGCCGTCATCGCCCATCAGGGGATTGCCGAGCCCGATGACGACCGTCCCGACGTCAGTCATCGACGAACGTCTCCGTGGCCGAGACGAAGCGCCCACCGGTGATGATGGACGACAGGGTCCCGCCGCGCTCCAGGAGGTCGGCCCGGATGCTCAGGTAGACGTGGATCGGGATGAAGATGAGGAACCCCCACGTGAGGACGTGGTGGGTCAGCCGGACGATCTGGATGCCCCCCATCCAGAGCGCGAACCACTCGGTCAGGTCATACCACAGTCCGCCGGGGTTCGACTGGCCGTACATCGTGAACCCGGTGAGCACCATCACGCCGGCCATCAGGTACACGGCGGTATAGGACAGTTGCTGCAGCGGGTTGTGCCCCAGGTAGTGCGGCGCCTTCTCCGGGTGGATCATCAGGTAATACTTGACCTGGCGGAACATGTTGACCCAGTCGCGCGGCCGGACCGGGAAGAGCGCGCCCAGCCGTTCGAACCGGTTCCCCGCCACGAGCCAGTAGAGCCGGACGATGGCGGTGGCCACGAGGGCGCCCGCTGCGGCAAAGTGGATGAACCGCACCCAGCCGAAGAAGAACCCGGCCCGGACCGCCTCGCCGGTCGAGAGGAAGGCGGGCCGGCCGATGTAGAGGCCCGTCGCCGCGAGCGTCACGATGCAGGCGGCGGCGATCCAGTGCATCGCGCGGATGGGCCATCCCCACAGGTACACCCAGTGGTACTCCCCCGACGCCGGGGGCACCCGGCGCCCGAGGGTGATCGGATGCCCGAGCTTCGCAGGGTGCGCGGTCATTGGACCCGCACCTCGGTCACGGTCTGGCCGGTGGCATCCAGCACGTGGACGCCGCACGCCATGCACGGATCGAACGAGTGGATCGTCCGCAAGATCTCGATCGGCCGGTGCGGATCGGCGAGCGGGTGGTGATCCATCAGCGCCGCCTCGTAGGGTCCGGGCGTCCCCTGCTCGTCCCGCGGTGAGCAGTTCCAGGTGCTCGGCACCACGCACTGGTAGCGCGCGATCTTCTGATTCTCGATCTGCACCCAGTGCCCCAGCGCGCCGCGCGGCGCGTCGAGGTAGCCGTATCCCTGCGCCTTGGCGGGCCAGCTCGACGGCTCCCACTTGTCGCCGTTGTGCGTGCGGGTATCGCCGCTCTGAATCCGGGCCACGAGGGCGTCATACCAGTGACTCATCCGGCGGGCGAGCAGGACCGTTTCCATGCCCCGGGCGGCGGTGCGGCCGAGCGTGGAGAAGAGCGCCGCGGGCCCGACGTT
>DATIEF010000078.1:0-2697 GCA_035455865.1 Gemmatimonadales bacterium
ACGCGGCCGGCGGTGTCCACCAGGCGCTGCTTGCCGGTGAAGTACGGGTGGCAGTGCGCGCACACTTCCACGCTGATCGCCGACGCCGTCGAGCGGGTCTCGAACTTGTTCCCGCAGTGACAGGTCACCGTGATGGTCCGGTACATCGGATGGATGTTTTCCTTCATGCCCTGCTCCCTCGCTGGCCCCGGACCGCACTCCCCGATGGAACGCGGCGCCCGGCGGCGCTCTAGAGCCGTGCAATATAACGGCTTAGGGAGTTGGGGGGCAACTGGCGGGTGTCGTTGGTCGCCGGTCGTTGGTCGTTGGCCCACCGGTTCTTGGTCGTGGCCGGCTACCCCTCATCCGGCTCGACCGGCGGCCCACGACCAACGACAAACGACCAACGACCCTCGACCCTCCCGTTTGACACACTTAAACGCCGCAAGTAACCTACTGGCCGATACTTCCACCCCTTGAGGCCCGGCTTGCCCCTCGCGCCTGCACTTGTGCTGCAGAAGGTCCCCCTCTTCCACTCCCTCCCCGAGGGGGACCTCACCGCGTTCGGTGAGCTCCTGCGGGAGCGGGTCTACCCCAAGGGCAGCGTCATCCTCTTCGAGGACGACCCGGGGGACGCGCTCTACATCGTCGGCTCGGGCCAGGTGAAGGTCGTCCTGATCGGCGAGGATGGGCGCGAGGTGATCCTCTCGGTGCTGGGCGAGGGGAGCTTCTTCGGCGAACTCGCCCTGCTCGACGACGAGCCGCGCTCCGCCCACGTGATCGCGATGGAGGACTCGTCGGTGCTGGCGCTCCGGCGGGAGGACTTCCAGGCCCGGTTGCGGTCCTCGCCCGAGGTGGCCATCGCGCTCCTCCGGGAGCTCTCGAGCCGGCTCCGGCGCGCCGACGAGAAGATCGGCGGCCTCGTCCTCCTCGACGTGAACGGGCGGGTGGCCGAGCTGCTGCTGCGCCTGGCGGACGAGGAAGGGGGCGAGCGGATCACGCGGAAGCTCACGCACCACACCGTGGCGCAGATGATCGGCTCGAGCCGGGAGACCGTCTCGCGCACGATGCGCGACTTCGTGGAGCGCGGGCTCATCCACGTGACCCGGAAGGACATCACCATCACCGACCGGGCCGCCCTGATGCAGGCCGCCCGGGGGTCGTGATGCCGGTCACGGGATGTCCGGCCCGAATGGGCGAACTTGTTCCGATGCCGAGCCGACGTCCGTGAAGTACGCCGCCACCTTCTGGGGGACCCGCGGGTCCATCCCGACGCCGGGCCCCAAGACGGCTCGCTTTGGCGGCAACACGCCGTGCGTGGCGGTGTCGGCCGGCGGCGACCGGCTGGTGATCCTCGATGCGGGAAGCGGGATCCGCCCCCTCGGTCGGGCCCTGCTCGACGCGCATCCGAACGCGATGAAGGCCGAGATCCTGCTGACCCACACCCACTGGGACCACATCCAGGGGTTGCCGTTCTTCGCGCCCCTGAACCGGAAGGGCAACACCGTGCGCATCATCGGCCCCCGCCAGGGGGACGTGGCGCTCGAGACGATCATCGACCGGCAGACCGACGCCACGGTGTTCCCCATCCCGATCAAGGCGCTGGCCGCCGAACTGACGGTGACGGAGGTCACACCCGGCCCCTTCGAGGTCGATGGCTTCCGGGTCGACACCCTCCGGCTCCGCCATCCGGGCATGACCCTTGCCTACCGGTTGACGCCCCGCGAAGGGGGCGCCAGTATGGCCTACGTCACAGACAACGAGCTGGGTCCGGGTGGATCTTATGACGTGCCGCCCGATTGGCGCCGGCAGCTGGTCCGGTTCCTCGGCGACGTCGACCTCCTGGTGCACGACGGCATGTACAGCGACCAGCTGGCCGAGGCCCGGGCCGGGTGGGGGCATTCGACCCCGCGCCAGGCCGTGGAGCTGGCGGCGGAATGCGGGGCCCGGCACCTGGTGCTCTTCCACCACGAGCCGGATCACGACGATGCGGCGATCGACCGCCTCCTCGAGGGGGCGCGGGGCGCGGCGGCCAAGGCGGCCGCCACCCTGAAGGTCGACTCCGCGATGGAAGGCCTGCAACTCAACCTCTGACGAGGAGCGACACCCATGAAGCGCGTCACCCTGGCCCTGCTCGCGATGGCGATCGCGGCGCCCGTCTCCGGACAGGCCCCCGCCACGACGCAGGACACCCGCCCCGGCATCGCGGTGCTGCCGTTCGACAACGGCGGCTCCTACGGGCGCGACAAGGAGGACTACGCCGCGCTCCAGACCGGCATCCCGGCGGTGATGATCGACGAGCTCTCCCGCAACCCCGCCGCCCGCGTGGTCGACCGGGAGACGATCGACAAGGTGCTCAAGGAACAGGACCTCGGGACCAACGGCCGGGTGGACGCCGCGACCGCCGCCAAGGTCGGGAAGCTCGTCGGGGCCCGGTACATGATCGCCGGCACGTTCATCGAGCTGGCCGGCAAGTTCAAGCTGACCGCCCGCATCATCGACGGGCAGACGGGCGAGATCGTCAAGTCGGTCTCCAACGACGATGCGATGATGAGCCCGAATGACCTCTTCAAGATCATCCAGTCGGTGGCCGGGAAGCTGATGACCGAGACCAAGCTCCCGCCGCTCCCCGCCCAGGTGGCCCAGGCCGCCAAGGCCCAGAACGTCCCAGCCCAGGCGCTGACGCTCTACAGCCGCGCGCTCCTCTATGAAGACCGT
>DATIEF010000079.1:0-12649 GCA_035455865.1 Gemmatimonadales bacterium
AGTGCGGCGATGGCCTCACCCCGACGGCCACGGGCCGCCAGGAACCGCGCGAGCGCATACTCCGCCGCCGGGGATGTCGCGCCGACGCTGTCGGTCACTGCCCGCCGAAGCCAGCGCTCGGCGCCGAGCGTGTCACCCCGCGCCACCGACACCCGGCCGAGGAGGAGCGCGATCTCGGCGCCGCCCTTGGCCGGCGGGAGCGAATCGGCCAGGGGCGCCAGCGCGGTCACGGCCGCGGCGGTGTCTCCCCGGTCGAGCGCCCACATCCCTGCACCGAGCGCCGGCAGTGTGTCCGCCTCGATCGGCTGCAGGAGCGCCAGCAGGCGGACGCGCTCGGTGGCCTCGGCCCGGTCGCCGGCGAAGGGGCCGGCCCATTTGAGCGCCCGGCGGGCATTGGCCAGGTCCCCCTTATAAAGGAATAGGTGCCCCTGCACCGCGGCGGTCTCGACCGAGCTGTCGGCCACCAGGAGGCGCTGGGCCCGGTCGAGGTCCCCGGCCCGGGCGGAGGCGAGCGCCAGCCGGCGGCGGAGCGCACGGGCGTCGTCCGGCGTCAAGCCGGCGGGAGGGTGATCGAGCTGCCGTTCCGCCTCGCCGAGGTCGCCCTCGCCGATCAGCAGCTCGATCACGATCCGGGCCGACCCCGGCCCGAGAGCCGCCGAAGCGCCGGGATCGGCCTGGACGAGCGAGAGCATCCTGCGGGCCGACGCCCGGTCGCCGCCATCGGCATACGCGCGGGCCGCCTCGAGCCGGAGCGACGGGATCGCCGGACCCGACTGGCGCTCGGCCAGGAGCTCGAGCGCCTTCCCAAGGGCGCTGCGCGCCGACGGCGCCGTGCTGCTGCGCAGCTGCACGACGAGCGTCTGCAGGACGCCGATGTCCCCCGCCCCGGCCGCAAGGTCCGCGGCAACACGGTCCACCGCACCCGTGGCATCACCCCAACCGGCGGTGAGGAGCGTCGCGATCGACCGGCCGCCCCGACCGGCGCCGTCGAGGGCGTGGAGGATCCCGGCCCGCTCCGCCGCGGGGGCACGGCTCAGCGCCGCCACGGCCGCCAGGCGCATCGAGGGGAACTGGCCGATCGCCCGCGTCCATTCCACCGCGGCAGACGCGTAGTCTCCGGCCGATGTCTCCGCCTGGGCGAGCTCAACCGCAAAGCTGGTGCTGTCGCCGCTCGCCGTGCGGCCCGCCTCGTACGCCTGTCGGGCCCCGACCGCATCGCGGCGGGAGAGGAGGAGATCGCCCCATTCGCGATACGGCGCGAGGTGATCCGAATCCGCTCGCGCCCACTGCGCCACGATGCTCCGGACGCTGTCGCGCTCGCCGGCCGCCAGCCACGCCCGGAGCGCGACATCGAACACCGCCGGCGTCGGATCCGCGCGGAGCACCGGGGCCAGGAGTGGACCGAGCTCCCCCTCCCGGCCAAGCGGGGTGAGGGTGCGCTGCAGCCCGAGGAGCGCCGTCAGGTTCCCCGGCTCACGCTGCAGCAGCCCGCGATATGCGTCGGCCGCCGCGGCGTACGCCCCCCGCCGCTCAAGGTCGAACGCCCGCGAGAGCGACGTGTCCGCCTGCGCCGCGACCGGGCCGGCGAGGAGCGTCAGCGCCGCGACGATCCGGATGGCCTTCACGGCGGCCCCGCGAGCAGGCGCTGGAAGTAGTCCGCCACCAGGCGCCGCTCCTCCGGGGAATACCGCTGCAGGTCGGTCCAGCTCGGCATCCGGGGCGCATCGGCGCCGGGAAGGCGGGCGAGCGGCGGCGGGACGTGAACGCTGTCGCCCACGGCGGCCCGACTCACACGGGGGCGGTCCGGATCGTCGTCGTTACCCTGCAGCGTGCGACCGGCGTCGAGCATCCGCCGGAAGAGCCGCTGCTGCCGCTCCACCGACGCGCGATCGAGCTGCCCGCTTTCGAGGCGGCGCGCCAGGTCCTTCGCCTCGTCGGCGAGTGCGCCGGCACCGGGCAGCTGGCCCCCCGCCCGCAACCGTTCCAGCTGGTCGGCGATGGCGCGCTCCCGCCCGCCCAGCGCCTGGACCTCGGCGCCGTCCTTGCCACTCATGAACGACGGCAGCAACCCGGCGGCCGCATCTCCGAGGCTCCCCTGCTGGCCGGCCAGCTCGCGCATCCGCGCCATCGCTTCCGCCATCCCCGAGCCCGAACCCGAACCAGCCACGTCGTCGCGGTTCCGGAGCAGGAGATAGGCCGCGGCGTTGAGGCCATCCACCGCGTCGCCGGCGCGCCCCCCACCCGTTGCCAGGTCAGGCGCGCCGCTCGACAGCGCACCCAGCGCGCGCTGCATGTCCAGGAGCGCCTGCGTCATCGCGATCGCCAGCCGGGGCGAGACGATGGCGTTCCGGCCCGAGGCATCCTGGAGTTGCGCGATCACGCGCTGGGCCCCCTCGACGATCGCCGCCTGGCGCCCGCGCAGGGTCGCGACCGGCTCCCCACGCTCGAAGTCACCGCTCAGGGCCAGCTCCGACGTCGAGAGCCGCGCCGTCTCGGCGAGCGCCCGGTCGAGCTCGGAGGTCACGTCGGCGCGCCATTGCTTCTGGAGCTGTTGCCGCTGCTGCTGGAGCCCGTTGGCCAGCGGTGTGAGGCGCCGCTCCGCGCTCTTCCCCTTCTCCTGTGCCGGACCCGGCTGCGACTTGCCGGCCTGCTCGGAGGCATCACGCATCTCTGACGCCGCCTGGCGCGCCTCCGCCGCCGCCTGGGCCATCGCCGAGTCCCGCCCATCGGGCGCCAGCCGCGGGGCCAGGGTGTCGAGCGCAGCCGCGAGCGAATCGGCCTGCGCCGCAAGGGATCGCTCCTGGGCGGCGGAAGAGGCGGGCGGCGTCGCGTTCACGGCGCGATCCCACGCCTCCTGCCGGAGGGCCAGCTGGTCCGCCTCGGCGCCGAGGTTGGCAAGGTCGCCCTCGATGGCGGCGCGGCGAAAGAGCTCGCGGCTCCGCTGGAGCGCCTCACGCAGCGCCTTCTGTTGCGCGCCCAGGTCCTGCAGCGCCGAGTGGGTGCGGCTGGCGTCGAGGTCGTGGATCGCCGACTCGAGGTCGGCCAGGCGCTGCTTGAGCTCCGGCGTGAGCGCCCGGTCGAGCTCCTGGCGGATCTGGTCGAGCTGGGCCTGCCACGCCGGGTCGGCCACGCCGGCCGCGGACGCCTGGCGCTCCAGGTGCGCCACGGCGTTGCGAAGGCCCTCGGCCTGCTGCTGCAGCTTCTCCTGGGCCCGCGCCACCGCCGATGCGCGCTCCGCCGCCTCGAAGCTCAACGCCGATCGATCCTGGCCGTCGCTCCCGGCGGAACGGGTCCGTTCGATGGCGAGGTCCTCCGTCTGACGCGACACCGCCCGTCCCGCCACCGCCAGGGAGTCGAACCCCGCCTGCACCGATGCCGTGGCCGCCCGGGCCTCCGCGCGCGCCTCGGCCAGGCTCGTGAGCCGGAACCGGTACTCCCGCGACCGGACGCGATGGGGCGCCGGTGCGTTGTCGGTGGCCCACGCCGCCACGACCACCGTGTCCCCCGGCACCAGGCCATGGCCCCGAAGGTCGAGCGTCCACGGCAACGCCACGTGGTCGGGGTTGCCGGCGGGGAACGCCACGTCGTCGGTCCACCCCGTGGTGCCGCCCAGGCGCCGCGCCACCACCTCGAGCCGTGCGATCCCGTGGTCGTCGCGCCCCTCGAGGACCAGTGACACCTGCAGGTCGGTGCCGACGGAGGTATCAGTGCCCGGCACCGGGATGTCGATCGTCGGAGCTTCATCCGGAAGGATGGTCACCGGCAGCGTGATGGCCGCGCCGGCAAGCGGAGCACCCGCGTCCGTCGTGAGCGAGAGGACGTAGCTACCCGAGCGGGGCGGCGTGAATGCGGCGCGGAACCGGTCGCCGCGCGGCGCGATCGCGTCGTGGAACCCGCCCGGCCCCGACCAGGCCCCCGCGCCGAGCGGTGCGGTCGCCTGTCCGGTGGTGACGAGCCGGGTCCCCGCGGGGAGGGATACCGTATCGCCGTCGAGCGGCAGCGGCTCCGGATCGAGGTGGAGGTAGTCCGAGTATTCGGCGGTCACGGTCATCGTGCCGAGGAAGGCCGGCACCCGGACACGTATCTCCAGTGTGTCGGAGCTTCGGCCGCCGCTCACGGCGCGGGCGTACAGATCGGCGCTGAGCGCGGGCGTTACGATGTGGCCCCGTCCGCTGGCGTCGAGCGTTACCGGCGTGGGCCGCCACCCTTCGCCGGGGGAGCGGAGCCAGAGGGTGGCATCCCGCCGGTCATCGGCCTCGATGGCAATGACGACGCTGTCACCGCGATCGACCGAGGCGGCGCTGGCGGTGATCCGCACCGGCGCCAGCGCCGCACGGAGTGCGTGCCGGGGTCGCCAGAGCGCGGAGACCGCGCCGTCGAGCGGGCGGGCGGCGAGGAGGAGCGCGCTGCCGATCGCGGCGGCCACGAACGCTCCCACCCCGAGCCGCCGGATCCCCGCGGTCAGTCTCCCGACGACGGGCCGTCCACGGGTCAGGAGTTCCCCGGCGGTGGCACGGTCTGCGGCGTCGAGGAGCGACGGGCTCGTGCCCAGCGCGGGGGCACCGACGAAGGCCGTGAGCGCGCCGCGGCGCCATTCGCCGGTCGACTCGAGCCGCGCTGCGAGGCGGGCCGCCGCGGTCCGGCGGACGATGAACGGTATGCTGCACCCCGCCACCAGGATGGCGCTTGCCGCCGCGGCCCACGAAGCCAGCACCCACCCCGGCCCGCCGGCCACGTGCAGCCGGAGCGCCCACGCCGCGATCGCAAAGACGGACGTGACCCCGCCGACCGTTGCGAGGGCGGCACCGGCGAGCGCGCCGCGGCGTGCCGGCGCCGCGAGCGCGGCGAGCGCGGCCTCGGTCGGGCGTTCGCTCATCCGCCGTAGCCCACCGCGTAGGCGAAGAGATTGACCCCCATCTCGAGCGCCGCCTCCCGCTTGGCCGGCGGGTCATGATGCACGTCGGGGTCCTCCCAGCCATCGCCGATGTCGGACTCGTACGAGTAGTAGAGCACCAGGCGCCCGCGGAGGAAGATGCCGAATCCCTGCGCCGGCAGCCCGTCGTGCTCGTGGATCTTGGGGATGCCCTGCGGGAAGTCGTACACCAGGTGATAGATCGGATGGTCGAGCGGGACCTCGACCAGCGGGATGTCGGGGAAGAGCCGCGCGACCTCGCGCCGCACGGACGGATCCATCCCGTAGCTGTCGTTGATGTGGAGGAATCCGCCGCGCGCGAGGTAGGTCCGGAGCGTGGCGAGTTCGCGGTCGCTCCAGTGGATATCGCCGTGGCCGGTGGCGTAGAGATACGGGATCGACCAGAGCGCGGCGTCCGCGAGGGTGACGGTCCGCTCGCGCGGCTCCACCGGCAGGCCGGTGCGCTCGCGGATGGCGGCGAGAAGGTTGGGCAGGCTCGAGGGATCGGCGTACCAGTCGCCGCCGCCATCGTAATGCAGGCGGCCGATCGTGAAGTACGGGATCGGGCGGGCGCGGATGGGGGCGGGTCCGGAGCCGGGGCCGGGACCGGCGAACGACAGGAAGGCGGCGACCAGGAACGCGAGCGTCACGACTCCGGTGCGATCTCCATCACGAGGCGGTAGACGTCATTGCGCGGCAATCCGAAGCGGGCCACCAGCTGGGCGACGGCGTCCTTCCGCGATCGGCCAGCGTCGAGCAGCTCCACCGCCGCCTGGCGCACCAGCGCGGGATCGGCGGTCGCCGCCGAGGCCGGCGCGCCGGCCATCACCACGGTCACCTCGCCCTTCGGCTCGTGACCGGCATAGTGGGCGGCGAGCTCCGCCAGCGGGCCGGCGCGCAGGTCTTCGTGGAGCTTGGTGAGCTCCCGCGCCACGAAGGCGCGGCGATCGCCCCCCGCCACCCGGCCAAGGTCGGCGAGCAACTCCGCCAGGCGATTGGCGGCCTCGTAGCACACCACCGTTTCGGCGCTCCGCGCGGCGGCGCCGAGCCACTGGTCCCGTTCGACGCCCTTCCGCGGCGGGAAGCCGAGGAAGAGGTAGCGGTCGGCGCCGAAGCCGGACACCGAGAGCGCCGTGGTCACGGCCGACGCTCCGGGGATGGGGACGACCGCGAGCCCCGCCTCGCGCACCGCCGCGACCAGGAGCGGCCCCGGGTCGCTCACACCGGGCGTGCCGGCGTCGGTCACCAGCGCCACGTCCTCCCCGCCGCGCAGGATGGAGATGAGGGCGTCGCTCCGGTCGCGGTCGGAATGGGCGTGGAAGCTGAGGAGCCGGGGATGGGCGTCGAGGTGGGACAGGAGCCCGCGGGTGTGGCGGGTGTCTTCGGCCGCGACCACCGGCACGGTGCGGAGGGTCTGGGCGGCGCGGGCCGTCAGGTCGCCCAGGTTGCCGAGGGGCGTGGCGACGACGTAGAGGGTGCCGGCGCCGGGCGTTACCAGGTCACTCGCCACGGGAGACGGTCATAGAAGCCGGCGGCCTGCAGCACGTACCGCTGGTCCTTTGTTGATTGCTTGAGGACGCGCACCGCCGCGCCGGGCGCCACCACCTCCACCTCCTGCAGCAGGTGCGCCGCCCAGGTGGCGAGCGCCACGGTCAGCGCCTCGCTGGTGACCGCCACCGCGGGGCCGGCGCCGTACTCGGGCGCGGTGAGCAGCTCGATGCCGGGGTGCTCCTGCCGCAGGGCGCCGCTGATGCGCTGGTGCTTGCGCGCGCCATCGACCGGGAGCTCCTGCTCCACGCCGGCGAGCACCCGGGTGTGGATCTCCCGGTAGAGCTTGACCTGCGCCGGGAGCGCCTGCTGCGGGATCTCGGAGAGCGCGGGGATCTCGCTGGCGACGATGGACGGCAGCAGGTTGTCGGGGCCCGGCTTGAAGAGCGACTCGACATACGCCGCCACCGGCATCCCCTCGGGGCGGTCGCAGCAGTAGCCGCCGGCGTACTTTCCGTCGCTGAAGCGGAAGTAGTTGACCCGGCCGTTCGAGATGAACTCCACCACACCGTTGAACCCCTCGGTCGCGAAGACCTTGAAGAGCTCGCCCGGCTGGTGCTCATCGACGAACCGGACGCGGGCCGGGCCGGCGCAGGCGGCGAACATCCACGCCAGCTGCTCGAACGGCGCCCGCCCGAAACTCAGCTCCCCCCGTTCGGGCTCCGCCTGGATCCGGCGCAGCGCCTCGGCGATGGGGATCACCGCCCGGCCGTCGGGCCGGAGGCTGGCCGCGTTGACCACCTCGCCCCGGCGGAAGAAGAGCAGGACGAGCTCCTCGGGAAGGTAGCCCGCCAGCCAGGCGTCGACCTGTCCGTCGCGGTCGCGCTTGGCGAAGGACATCACATTGTCGAGGTGGATGAACGCGATCCGCGTGCGCGTGATCATCGCCCCCGTCGTCGGGAAGACGAGGTCGAATAGCCGCACGGATGTCTGCAGGAGCCGGGCGCTGCTCGCGCGCATGGGGCCCTCGAAGGGCGGCGCGGCGAGGGGACGCCGCGCCGTGATGGCCCGGGTCAGGCCAGGTGCTGCTTGATCTTCGCGTCGAGCTGCGGCTTCGGCACCGCCCCGACCACCGTATCCACGTGCTTCCCGTCCTTGAAGAACAGGATGCTCGGGATCGAGCGGATGTTGTAGCGCATCGCGGTCTTCTGGTTCTGGTCGACGTCGACCTTGGTGATCCGCGCCTTGCCGGCGTACTCCCCGGCCAGCTGCTCCAGCACCGGTGCCACCGCCAGGCAGGGCCCGCACCACGTGGCCCAGAAGTCGACGAGTACGAGGCCCTTCCCCTGCTCCACGACCGGGCCGAATGAGTCGTCAGTGACGTGCGTCAGGTTTCCCATGGTCCTTGTCCGTTCCCCGTGCTTGGCGGCCCGCGGCGCCCTCGTGGAGCGTGGCCGGGCCGGTTATCGTTGTCGCGTCGGTCGGCGCCATCCGGCGCCCGCCCCGCCGCCCTGGAGACCCGAGCCGTGACCCGTGCCCCCGAGATCGCCCACGTCGGTGTCGCCGTCCCCGACCTCGACGTCGCGCTGCGCTTCTACCGCGACGTCCTGGGGATGACACCCCATCCTCCCGAGGTGGCCGATGGCGCCACCATCGTCTCGCTCAGCTTCGGCGGGAGCGACGTCGAACTCCTCGCCCCGCGCGATGCCGGGAGTCCGGTGGCCAGGTTCCTGGAAAAGCGCGGCCCCGGGATCCATCACATCTGCTACCGCGTCCCCGACCTCACCGCGGCGCTGGCCCGGTGCCGTGACGCCGGCTACCAGCTCATCGACGAGGTGCCCCGCACCGGGGCCCACGGGAAGCGCATCGCCTTCGTGCACCCGAAGAGCACCGCCGGCATCCTGCTGGAGCTCACCGAGTAGGTGCGAGGCACGAGGTACTCGGTGTTAGGAAGTAGGTGCTCCGTGCCCGACCCCGCTCCACAGGTGGCACCCCGCATCGGAGTGCGGAACACCACGGAGCCCCTAAGACCTAGTACCTAGCACCTACCTACTGAACACCGACCGGTTCCCGGCGCCTACTTGCTCGGCGTGTCCCCGCAGGGCTTCTCGGGGTTCCCGGCCGCCGTCAGGTCGATCGATTCCACCAGCCACCCGCCGCCCGAGCGCACCACCGTGATCGGGATCGTCTTGGTGCACCCGCCGCGGGCCAGGTCGATGGTCACCTGGCGGTGCGTCCGGTCGTTCACCAGCGACTGGTCGCCGGTGATGGTGTACGTGCCGCCGCGAAGCCAGAGCTGCATGACCATCACCCGCTTCTGCCAGTCCGACGGCTCGTTGCGCCGGGCGGCGGATCCCTTCTCAGTGCCCCACGCGCTGCCGATCCGGACGATGTTGCTGTCGGCGACACCGGCCATGAACTCCTTCACGGCGCCCGACGCGGACGACGCCGGCGGCACCGCCCCGGGAACGGCACCACCGCTGTGGCCGCCGCACGCCCCGAGGAATGCCACGGCGAGGATGCCCAGCACGCTGCGAGAGGTCACGGTCGGTCCGCTCCGGATGGGGGAATGTGTTAGAAGGTAATGAGTTACGGGGGGGCAATCAATCGCCGCAGCGGTCGTTGGTCGTTGGTCGTTGGCCAATGGTCGTTGGGCCTCGGGACGCGGCAGAGTTACATCCATTACGCCCGATCTTCCGCCCCGCTAACGTTCCCCCGGCCCGACGGTAAAGGACCAACGACTCGAATGACCAACGACCAATGACCGCATCTGCCCGCCTCTACATCAACATCGACCACGTCGCCACGCTGCGCGAGGCGCGCAAGACCGACGAGCCCGACCCGGTCGCCGCGGCGCGGATCGTCGAGGCCGCGGGCGCCGACGGCATCACCGTCCACCTGCGGGAGGATCGCCGCCACATCCAGGACCGGGACGTCGAGGCCCTCTCGAGCTCGGTGCGGACGGTGCTCAACCTCGAGCTCGCCGCGAGCCCCGCCATCGTCGACCTCGCCTGCCGGCTCCGCCCCTTCCAGGCGACGCTCGTCCCCGAGCGCCGGGAAGAGGTCACCACCGAGGGCGGCCTCGATGTCGTTCGCGGCGGTGAGGGACTCCGCACCGCCTGCACACGCCTGGCGGCCGCGGGGTGCCGGGTCTCGCTCTTCATCGACCCTGCCCTTCCCGCCATCGACGCCGCGCGGGCCCTCGGCGTGCCGGCCATCGAACTCCACACCGGGCGCTACGCGGCGGCCTGGCGCCAGGGCAGCGCGGCACTCGACGAACTGCGGCACGCCGCAGCCCACGCCAGGGCCCAGGGGCTCGCGGTCCACGCGGGGCACGGACTCACGTACGACAACGTGGTGCCGGTGGCCGCCATCCCCGAGATCGAGGAGCTCAACATCGGGCACAGCGTGGTGAGCCGCGCCGTGCTGACCGGCCTCGACGAGGCGGTCCGACGGATGGCGGAGCTCGTCCGGACCGCTCGTCGATGAGCGGTTCGGTTGACCCTGTCGCCGGCGTCCCCTACACTATTGTGTCTGGCGCAGGCCGCACGCCCCTTCCTTGAGGCCGGGATGACCAACCCCCTGGGGATGCTGGACTACTTCGCGATGGAGGCGGGCGAGTACATCGACCGGCTCCGCACGCTTGTGGCGACCCAGGAGCCCCCCGCGGGCGCCGAGCTGGTGCGCTTCGCGCGGGCGCTGCGGGGCAGCGCGCTGATGGCCAACCTCCAGCCGATCGCACGGGCGGCCAACGGCCTCGAAGGCCTGGCCCGCGCCCTGCGCGACGGCCAGCGCGCGTGGGATCCGGCCACCCGCACCGCCGCCGGCCGCGCCGTCGACACGCTCGCCGGGTTCGTGCAGCGCGCCGGCGCCTGGACCGACGCCGACGGCGCGCAGGCCGAGGGCCTTACGCGCGAGCTCGAAGCACTCGCCGGCCCGGCCGCCACCCCGCTCCGCGCGCCGAGTGGTGCGGTCTCGGCCTTCGGCGACAAGGCCGCCGGGCTCGACGCCGGCGCCCGCGCCTTCGCCGCCCGCGAAGGGGCGCTCATTGCCAGCGCCCTCGGCCAGGCAGCCCAGGCGCTCCGCACCGCCCCGCCCGCCCGGGACGCGATGGCGGCCCTGCTCCGCCGGATGCAGCCGCTCCGGGGCCTCGCCGCCATCGGCGACCTCCCGCCGCTCCGTGACGTCCTCGATGCCGTCGACCGCGCGGTCGGGGAGCTCGGCCGGCTGCCCAGCGTTCCCGCCGGCTCCGCCGACGCCTTCGAAGCCGCCGCCCAGGCCCTCACCCGCGCCGCGCGTGACGTGACCGAACGCGGTTCCCCGGAACCTGACAGCGACGAAGCGCAGCGCTTCGGCAGGCTCCTGCTCGCCGCCTTTGCGCCCGCCAGCACTGCCGTGCCGATCGCAGCCCTCCTCGCCGGCCAGGGTTCCGTCGACCGGGGCGCGCCACCCGCGACCACCGCCGCCCGGACCGACCACGTCGAGCTCATCAGCCACGGCGAATTCCTGGCCCAGGCCGCCGACGAGCTCGACCGTGCCCGCTCGATCGCGTCACGCGACCTCCGGCTCTACACGATCGCCAGCTCCCTCCGGGGACTCGGCGACGCCGCCGGCGACCGCATCGGCGACTTCGCCGGCCTGGCGCGCGACCTGATCGCCCACGGCGTGGCGGGGAGTGCCCAGCAGGATTTTGCCACCGCGCTCCGCGATGCCGGCAAGGCGCTCCAGAAGATCCCCGACGCCGGGCCCGATGCCGCGCTCGCCACCGCGATGAACGGCGTCATCGGACGACTCCTGGTGCTCAGCCAGGAAGGCGCCGCGCCCGCTCCGGTCGAGGCCGCGGCCCCGCCCGTGGCGCCGATCCCCACGCCGGCACCCGCGGCCGCCGCGCCCGCGCCAAAGGCGCCCGAGTTCCACAAGGCGCCTGCCGAACCGATGGCCGACGGAGTGCTGGCGCTCGCCACGCCGAGCGGATGGTCGGCCGAGTCTTCGGATCTGGCGGGCAGCTTCGTCGCCTACGGACGCCTGACGCGGGAACGCACGGCGGTGGCGCCGTCGGTGGACGCCTTCATCAGCGGCGCCGCGCCGGCGCCGGCCGCAGCTCCGGTCCCGAGCGCGCCGGCACCGATGCCCGCTCCGGTCGCCGCGCCGACGCCGGCCCCCGCCCCCGTCGTTGCGCCCGCGCCGACGCCGGTGCCCGTGGCCGCAGTGCCAGCGATGGCGCCCGCCGCCGCGCCCGATGGCATCGTGGACATCAAGTCGCTCTGCTACTCCGGCCGCGCGGCCTTGGACCGCGCGCTCGAAGTGCGCCGCGCGCTGCAGGACGTGCTGAGCGGACGCGGCGGCGCGCTCCGTCCCCTCCTCGACGAACTCCTCGACCTCATCGAGCTGGCCGCGCGGCCGGACGCCTGAGGCGCCCGTGACCGTTCCCGGCACCCCGCCCACCCGCTTCGGTCGCCGCGGGGCGGTCATCACGCTCGGCATCCTCGTCTCAGGCATCGCGCTCTGGTGGGCGCTCCGCGGCGTCGCCTGGGGCGATATCCGCGCCCGCCTGGGCGACGTGCATCCGTGGACCCTCCTCGCCGCCGTCGCCGTCGCCACGGCCACCTTCCCGATCCGCGCCTGGCGCTGGCGCTATCTGCTCCGCACCGACGAGGGCCGCACCCTCCCCTGGCCGGCGCTCTGGCATCCGGTGGCCATCGGCTTCATGGCCAACAACATCCTCCCCGCGCGCCTCGGCGAGATCGTCCGCTGCTATACCGTGAGCCGACTGGCCCCGGTCAAGGTGACGGCCTCGCTCTCCTCCGTCGCGGTGGAGCGGGTCTTCGACGCGCTTGCCCTCGCGGCGCTCTTCGCCATCGCACTCCTTGGCCCCGCGGTCCCCGCCGGGATCGGGATCGCCGGCAAGGTCAAGTTCGTGGGGCTGGCCGGGGTGGCGGCGCTCCTGGTGCTGACCGCGGCGGCGTTCCGTCCCGAGTGGGCCGAGCGGACCTTCCGGCGCCTCCTGCCGAAGGGGCGGATCGCCGATCGGCTGGCGGGCCTGCTCCGCGGCCTGCTCGACGGACTCACCGCGCTGCACGATCCGCGGCGCCTGGTGGCGGTCGTGGCCGGCTCCGCCCTCCTCTGGGTGGTCAACGCGTGGGGCTTCGCCCTCGCCTTCCAGGCGTTCGGGCTCCCGGGCGACCTCGGCACCGCGCTGATCGTCCAGACCTTCGTCGTCTTTGCCGTGGCGGCGCCGTCGACACCGGG
>DATIEF010000080.1:0-3949 GCA_035455865.1 Gemmatimonadales bacterium
GGTGTCGCCGAAGAGGTTGTGCAGGTCGCCCAGGATCTCCTGGTATGCCCCCGTGAGGAAGATGCCGAGGATGTAGGGCTCGTCGTCGAGGAGCGCGTGCAGCTCGAGCGCGGGCTTCCCCTTGCGCCCGCCGGAGAACCGGTCGATGGTCCCGTCGGAATCGCAGGTGATGTCCTGCAGCGTGCCCTTCCGGACCGGCTGCTCGCCCAGGCGGTGGATCGGCATGATCGGGAAGAGCTGGTCGATGGCCCAGCTGTCGGGCAGCGACTGGAACAGCGAGAAGTTGCAGAAGTAGCGGTCGACCAAGGTGGCGTCGATGTCGCCCTGGATGTCGGTATAGCTGGCGCGGTCGTCGCCGGTGGCCCGGGCCACGGCCTTGATGGTGCAGAGATAGAGCTGCTCCGCGTCGGCCCGGTCCTGCAGCGAGAAGACGCCGCTCGCGAACAGCTCCTGCGCCCGCTCCTTGGCGAACGTGGCGTCGTGGAACGCCTCCGCCAGGCGCTCGGGCGCCGACTCCAGGCCGTCGAGGTTGTCGCGCATCTCCTTGAGGAGGGGATGCGCGTCCGGCCGGAGCGGCGGCAGCACCGCCTCCAGCTGGGACTCGACGTCGATCACGTTCACGAGCAGGAGCGAGTGGTGCGCGGTGATGGCGCGCCCCGACTCCGAGATCAGGTGGGGGTGCGGCAGGCCCTTCTGGCGGCAGACGGTGCCGATCGTGTACACGATGTCGTTGGCATACTCCCGCATCGTGTAATTCATGCTCGCCGGGCGGATCGACCGCGAGCCGTCGTAGTCCACGCCCAGCCCGCCTCCGACGTCGACGTGGGTCACCCCGAAGCCGAGCTTGTGGATCTCGGAGTAGAATCGCGCCACCTCCTCGAGCCCCGCCTTGATGAAGCGGATGTCGGTGATCTGGCTGCCAAGGTGGAAGTGGATGAGCTTGAGCCATTCCTTCTTGTTCTCCGCCTCCAGCCGGCTCAGGAGCCGGGTCAGCTGGGCGGCGCTCAGCCCGAACTTGCTCTTCTCGCCGCCGCTCTTGGCCCACCGCCCCGCCCCCTCCGTGGCGAGCTTGATCCGCACGCCGATCTGCGGGGTCACGTCGAACTCCTCCGCCACCCGCAGCAGCGTGTCGAGTTCGTTGAGTTGCTCGACCACGATGAACACCTGGTGGCCGAGCTTCTGCCCCATCAGCGCGAGCCGCAGGAACTCCTCATCCTTGTAGCCGTTGCACACGATGAGGTGGTCGGTGCTCTCGGAGATGCCGAGCACGGCCTGCAGCTCCGGCTTCGAGCCGCACTCGAGGCCCACGCCCAGCGGCGTCCCGAACTCCACGATCTCCTGCACCACGTGGCGCTGCTGGTTGACCTTGATCGGGTAGACGGTGGTGTACGTGCCCTCGTAGCCGAATTCCTTGATGGCGTGCTGGAACTGCGTGGCCAGCGCCTCGAGGCGCGACTTGAGGATGTCGGAGAAGCGGAGCAGGAGCGGCAGCCGGATCCCCTGCGCCTCGAGGTCCATCGCCAGCTGGAAGAGGTCCAGCCCGCGCTTCGCGTTGCCGTCCGGATGCACGGTCACGTGGCCGGCGGGATTGACCCGGAAGTAGCCCAGGCCCCACCCCGGCACGTTGTACAGCTTCTCGGATTCCTTGGTGGTCCAGCCGGGCGCGGCGGCAGGCGCGGGTGCCGTGCCCGTGGCGACGGGCGGAGGGGCCGGCGCCGCGGCGGGCGCGGGCACGGGCGGGCTGGACGGCTTGGCGGTGGTGCTGATGGCGATGCTCCAGCTTGGGTGCGAGGGTTCAATAGTAGCGCCCGGCACCGGCGCCGGAAAGCGGCTCCGCCCCCGGCGGGACTGGCCGGCGCCCACCCCGGCCGGGTATCCTCCGCCCATGGGATGGTCCTTCCGGATCGGTCGGCTCTGGGGCATCGAGCTCAAGGTCCACGTCACCTTCTTCCTCCTCCTCGCGTGGGCGGCGGCCGAAGGTTTCGGGACGGGGGGCGGGCCCGCGGCGGTCTCGTCGGTGCTGGTGATCCTCGCCGTCTTCGCCTGCGTCATCCTCCACGAACTGGGCCACGCGCGGATGGCGGCGCACTTCGGGGTGGCCACCTCCGACATCACCCTCCTCCCGATCGGCGGCGTGGCGCGCCTTGAGCGCATCCCGGAGGAGCCCCGGCAGGAGTTCCTGGTGGCCCTGGCCGGCCCGGCGGTCACGCTGGTCCTCGCCGGGCTCGCCTGGATCGCGATCGCGCTGGCGCGCCTTCCCGCCCCGGCCGCCGACGCGCCCCTCACCGCCGCGACGCTCCTCCAGCTCCTCTTCGAGGTCAACCTCTACCTCCTGCTCTTCAACCTGATCCCCGCCTTCCCGATGGACGGCGGACGGGTGCTCCGTTCGCTCCTCGCCCGCCGGGTCGGCTTCGTCCGCGCCACCCAGGTCGCCGCCCGGGTGGGGCGCGCCATCGCGGTCGCGTTCGCGGTGATCGGGCTCTTCGGCATCCCCGGCGTCTACCCGGTCAACCCGATCCTGGTGCTCATCGCGGCCTTCGTCTGGTTCGGCGCCACCGCCGAGGCCACGTCGGTCGAGTACCGGGCAATGGGCGCCGCCCTCACCGCGGGTCAGGTGATGGTCCGCCGCTTCGACACGCTCCCCGCCTGGGCGCCGCTCGAGCGGGCGGCGGAGCTCCTGACCTCCACCGACCAGCGCGACTTCCCGGTGCAGGACGCCGGCGGCCGGCTCGTGGGCCTCCTCACCCGCGACCTCCTGGTCCTGGGCCTCCACCGCCTGGGCTCGGCGGCGGAGGTGCGCCAGGTGATGGCGACCGACGTGCCGGTCCTCCCCGAGTCCGCTCCCTTCCCCGCCGCCCTCGACGCGCTCCTCAAGAGCAGGCTCCCCGCACTGCCGGTCACCGACGAGCGCGGCGCGATCGTCGGCCTCTTCAGCAAGGACAACGTCGCCGACCTCCTCCTCGTGCGCCGCTCCGCCGCCCACTGACGTGATCCGCCGATACACCCGCTCGACACCCATGCCGGTCCCGGTCGAGGAGCTCTACGACTGGCACCTCCGCCCCGGCGCCTTCGAACGCCTCGCACCTCCCTGGGAGCGTACGGAGGTGGTGGCGCGGACCGGCCCCGTGGCCGATGGCACGGTCGTCACGCTCAAGGTCCCGGTCGGGCCAGCATCGGTCCGCTGGGTCTCCCGCCATCGCGACGTACGCCGCCCGGCCGGATTCGTCGACGAGCAGCTGTCGGGGCCCTTCGCGTCCTGGGTCCACTCCCATCGGATGGAGCCGGCGCCCGGCGGGTCGGTCCTCACGGACGACATCGCGTACGCGCTCCCCTTCGGCCCCCTCGGCGCGATCGGCGGCGCCGGCGTGCGCCGGAAGCTGGATCGGGTCTTCGCCTATCGGCACCGCATCACCCGGAACGACCTGGCCGCGCACGCGGCATTCCGCGACCGGTCCCGCCTCCACGTGGCCATCACTGGCGCATCGGGATTCATCGGCCGCGCGCTCGAGGCCTTCCTCACCACCGGCGGCCACCGCGTCACCCGCCTCGTCCGCCGGGCGCCCACCGCCGGCGAAGTGCGCTGGGATCCCGACGGCCTCGCCGACCTCTCCCCCCTCGGCCAGGTGGACGCGGTGGTGCACCTTGCGGGCGAAGGGATCGCCACGGCCCGGTGGTCCGCCCCGCGCAAGGCCGCGATCGCCACGAGCCGCCAGCGAGGCACCACCAACCTGGTCGCATCGCTGCTCCGCCTCGGGGCGCCACCGGCGGTGCTCGTCGCCGCATCGGCGATCGGCATCTACGGCGACCGCGGCGGTGAGGAGCTGACCGAGGCGGCGCCTACCGGGAGCGGGTTCCTGGCCGAGGTCGGACGGGCGTGGGAAGCGGCGAGCGCCCCGGCCGAGGCGGCCGGCGTGCGCGTGGTGCGCGCCCGCCTCGGCGTCGTCCTCTC
>DATIEF010000081.1:0-6658 GCA_035455865.1 Gemmatimonadales bacterium
CGGCAGCGAGCGCCAGGCCACCGGCCACCACGAACCCGCCGATGTGCAGGAAGGTGACGCCCACCTGCAGTACCGTGCTGTCGTTGTACAGGTCGGCCCAGGGCTGGGCCAGTGCCTCGGCGCGGGCCAGGAGGTCGATCATTCAGTCCTTCCAGAACAGCATCATGAGGTAGCTGCCGAGCGCGGCGCTCATCGAGGCGATGGCCACCGTCTGGTGGGCGTTGGCGTCGGCGGTGCCGTTGGTGTACCGGCGCCGGTTCGGCGCCAGCGCGCCGGTGGCGACGAAGCCGATGTCCGACGCGATCATCAGGGCGGAGTGGATCCACCGGCGGGTGCGGCCATCGGGGTCGTGACGGCTGTCCCAGAGGTTCCAGGCCCCGGTCGCGGTGTTGATGATGAAGAGCCCGTCGACGCCGGCCGCAAGCGCCTTGTGGAGGCCCAGCAGGGACTGATCGCCCGTGGGACCGTTGCGGTAGAGCTGCTCCCCGACGATGAACTCGCCGATGAAGAGCGGCAGCGTCGCGTAACTCGCGATCTGGTGGATCTTGAGCCGCGTGTAGTAGAGGTCGCTGTAGACGATGGCGCGGGGACGCAGGCGTTGAGCGGCGTCCGCCGGGCGGAGGATGGCGGGGAGGGGGGTCACCGCGATCCGCGCGGGTGCGGGGACGGTGGTGTCGGTCGGAACGACCGGTGTGGCAACAAGGAGTGCGGCGACCTGCAACGCAAGAAGCACGTCGGCTCCGCGCGGGCGGTGGAGAGTAGTGACGTTCCCGTTGTACTACGCTACACAGTCCACTGACGTTCACGGAGGGTGACGGTCCCGTCTTTGTGGCTTCCTAGCGTGAAGGCACGATGGGTCCGAAACGCTCGGCGGGGCGAAAGCTCACTCGAGCTTCGCCCCGCCGGTCGTCGTGAGCGTCAGGCGGCCTTACCGGGTCGCGGCCGCCATCGGTTCGGGCACGCGCGCAGCCGACGTCGCGACCGGTCCGGCCTCGCGGTACCCGCTGCCGAACTTCTTGAGCGTCCGGTAGTGCGAGCGGATCGCCGCCCAGAGGGTCGGGGCCTCGTTGTACGGGATCCCGTGCTTCCGGGCCGCGTCCTGGACGATCGGCCGGATCTCGGGATAATGCACGCTGCACACCTTGGGGAAGAGGTGATGCTCGATCTGGTAGTTGAGCCCGCCCACGTACCAGGTCAGGAGGCGGTTGCGCGGCGCGAAGTTGGCCGTGGTCATCATCTCGTGGGCCAGCCACGTGTGCTCCATCCGCCCGGCCCCGTCCGGGGCCGGATGGTCGGTGCCCTCCACCACGTGGGCCAGCTGGAACACCACGCCGAGGATGAGCCCGGCGGTCAGGTTCATGGCCACGTAGCCGATCAGCATCTGCCACCACGCGATCGGCAGCACCACGAGCGGAATCACGATGGCCCAGCTGTAGTAGACCAGCTTGCCCGCGATGAGCACCGCCCACTCGTGCCACGGGTGGTGCTTGTCCTCGTAGGGGCCGATGTCCCGCTGGAGGAAGTACTTGTAGTCCTTGACGAACACCCAGAAGATGGTCGAGAGGCTGTAGGTCGCGAAGGCGTAGAGGTGCTGGAACCGATGGATGGGCCGGTGCTCGCTCCGGGGCGAGAGCCGGAGCAGCGGCGAGACCTCGAGGTCCTCGTCGATCCCCTGGATGTTGGTGTACGTGTGGTGGACCACGTTGTGCGTGATCTTCCACATGTAGCCGTTGGCGCCGAGGAGGTCGAACGTGAGGCCGAAGAGGTAGTTGACGGCGTTGGACGACGAGAGCCCGCCGTGGAGCGCGTCGTGCGACACGCCGAACCCGACCCCGGCCATCCCCACGCCCATCACCACCGCGAGCGCGAGCATCTCGTCGGGGGTGAAGTGCCCGCCCAGGATCAGTGCGTACGGCACGAACAGCAGCGACAGGGACGTGACGATCCGGGCGACCATCCGCCAGTCGGCCTTGGTCGACCTTCCGGACCCCTCGAAGCGCTCGGAGACCCGGGCCTTCACTTCCTGCACGAATGCAGCGGCGGCCCGAGAAGGGAAGGTGACCGTACGGTCTGTCATGTATGCTGGCACCGGTAGGAGAGTGGGGGAACGCACCCACAACATACACTAAATGCCCGCGTCGGGTATGATGGCCGCATCATGCACCGTGAAGGCTGTCGTAACAATTACCGCTGCCACCCGCCCGGCTCCCACACCCAGCCACCCCGGTAGTGCCTCCACCGACCGTCCTTCCACTTCGCGCGCCGGCGGCTGGCGCCGTGGGGATTCCCGCGCCCGCGGGCGTCCCCGGCGTACGGTCGGGCATCGTCACCACCGGGCCGCGCGGGGCGGTCCCAGCGGCCGTCCACCCACTGGTAATGGTTGCCGCTCCAGATCCAGTAGCCGCGGATCCAGACATAATCGAGGCCGGGCCGCGCGGTGATGATCTCCACGCGCGCCGGGGGTGGGCGGCGGACCACCACGACCTGTCCGGGCGGCGGATCCACCAGGCAGGCGGAGAGCAGACACACCGCGCCGATCATCGGGACCATCAAGCGTCGCGTCATCAGGTCCTCCGGGAGGGTGCAACGGGGTGGACGTGGCGGCCGGGGCCGGTCACGCCGGTCCGCCTGCGTCGGCGTACAAGGCGCTGGCCTTGTACCGCGCGAGCCCCCGCTGTCCCAGCATCTTGACCAGCACCGCGAGCGGGATGGCCAGCAGCAGGCCGACGAATCCGAACAGCGCGCCGCTCAGCGCCAGCGCCACCATGATCCAGGCCGGATGCAGTCCGACCGAGTTGCCGACGATCCTGGGGCCGGTCAGCGACTGGTCCAGCAGCTGCACGCCCCCGAACACGATCGCGACGCGCACGAGCCCGCTCACGGGATCGTCCATCGTGAGCCCCACCATCACGGCCACCAGGGCCGAGACCACGAGCCCGATGTAGGGGACCAGGTTGCAGAGGCCCGCCACCACCGCGATGAGGAGCGCGCTCGGCACCCCCGCCACCGCCATCCCCAGCCCGGTGAGCGTTCCCACCAGCGTGGCCTCGGTGAGCGCGCCCCGGACGTAGCGCCCGATGGCGCGGTCGTACTCCACCACCGCCGTGCCGAGCGAGGTGCGGTGCCCGGGCGGGATGGCGTCGTGGACGAAGCCGGTGATCCGGGGCCACTCATTGAGGACGTGGAACAGCACCACCGGCGTGATGACGATGTAGCCGAGGAAGCCGAAGATGGTGCCCATCTGCTTGAGCAACCCGAGCGCCCATCCGCCGATGGTGGCCAGGATGTCGCTGGCGTGCGTCTGGAGGAACGCGGTCAGGTGCTCGGCATCGAGGTTGTCGAGCCAGCTCTTCTGGTCGGCCGAGAGGAAGCTCACCTCGGCCAGCCGCGCGCGCACGCCCACCAGCCAGTGGAGCACCGTCGTGGCGAACACCGGGAGCTTGCCCACGAGCGCCGTGGACTGGTCGATGATCTGCGGGCCGATCAGCAGGACGCCGAGGACCGCGAGCGCCAGGAGCGGCACCAGGATCCCGGCCACCGCGAGCGGGCGGCGGGCGCCGAGGCTCTGGACGCGCTGCACCGCCGGTGCCAGCAGGTACGCCAGGGCGAGCGCCGCGACGAACGGGCCGAGGAAGGCGCCGTAGTCATGCCAGAGCCACAGCAGCGTCACCAGGCTCGCGGCCACGAGGACCGGGCGCACGCCGGTCTTCTGGCGGAGCGGCCAGAGCACCAGGAAGAGGAGGCCCAGCACCACCGGCGGCGAGAGCACCTCCCGCGCGACGGCCAGGAGCGTGATGACGAGGAGCGCGGCCAGGCCGAACGCCGCGGCGTCGCGGGTGCCGGAGGGGGAGTCGGGCATGGGGGGAAAGGTAAGGCCGCGCGGCTATGCGGCCGGCGGGCGATCCGCCGCGCCGGTCCCGCCGAGCGCGATCCACCGCACCAGCAGCGTCACACCGACCGCCAGGAGCAGGTGGACGGCCCCCGAACTGACGCGCAGGATGAAGGCCAGGGTCACCCAGAGCACCAGGGCGACGATGGCCCCGACCAGCGTGAGCGAATGCCGCACCACGACCTCCCAGGTGTGTTGACGGGTCCGGTACCGATTCCTATCTTAGCACCCACGGACGACGGTGGGGAGCTCACTTATTGAGCCAACAGGTCCGTTGAGGGGCCCATATTCCGCGGCCGATGTCATGCCCCCCGGGGGAAGACAGACGTCATGGAGCGGGTGCCGAACATTTCCAGCGGGCTTCAATAACCCTCTCCGCCGCCGTTCGCCTGGTCTTCCGGGGCTGTTCCAGCCCTGTGGATGCGCCGGCCCTCGTGGCCGGCGCGTTCGTTCCGGCCCCCGGCCCCCGGCCCACGTTGCGCCACCCTACGCCCCGGGCCATTTTCCCCATCCACCCCGGAACGGACCCCCATGCCGACCTGCGCCGTGACCCGGCGAGTCCATTTCAACGCCGCCCACCGCCTCCATAACCCCGCCAAGTCGGACCAGTGGAACCGGGAGACGTTCGGGCCGTGCAACAACCCGAATTGGCACGGGCACAACTATGAACTCGACCTCACGGTCGAGGGCGCCATCGACCCGGACACCGGCTACGTGATGGACGTCGGAGTGCTCAAGCGGATCGCCGAGGAGCACCTGGTCAGCCGGCTCGATCACAAGAACCTGAACCTCGATGTGGCCTGGTTCCGCGACCTCCTGCCCTCGGCGGAGAACATCGCGCTGGTGGCGTGGCGGGAACTGCGGCCGCGCATCCCGGCCGCGCTCGCGCTCCGGGTCCGCCTCTGGGAGACCCCCCGCAACTATGTCGAATACGATGGCCGCTGAACCCGGCTTCCAGTCCCACGTCCGCCAGATGCTCGAGGCGCTGGGGGAGGATCCCGGCCGCGCGGGGCTCCGGAAGACCCCCGAACGGGTGGAGGCGGCGATGCGCTGGCTCACCCGCGGCTACGAGATGTCGGTGGCCCAGGTGGTGGGGGACGCGGTGTTCGAGGAGCAGCACGAGAGCATGATCCTCGTGCGGGACATCGAGCTCTACTCGCTGTGCGAGCACCACCTGCTTCCGTTCTTCGGCCGGGCGCACGTGGCCTATATCCCGGACGGCCGCATCGTCGGGTTGTCCAAGCTGCCGCGCATCGTCGAGGTCTTTTCCCGCCGGCTCCAGGTCCAGGAGCGCCTGACCGACCAGATCGCCGATGCCGTGATGGACGTGCTCCAGCCTCAGGGCGTCGGCGTGGTGATCGAGGCGCTGCACCTCTGCATGGCGATGCGCGGGGTCGAGAAGCAGAACAGCAAGACGGTCACCAGCGCGCTCCGCGGCGTCTTCCGGGACGACCACCGCACCCGCGAGGAGTTCCTCCGCCTGGTCCAGGGGGGCGGGCCCATCCTGTGAGCCGGCCCCTGGCGGTGGTCACCGGTGCGTCGCGCGGGATCGGAGCCGCCGCGGCCGCGCGCCTGCACGCGGCGGGGTGGGACGTGGTGCGGCTGGCGCGATCGCTCGCCGACCACGACGCCGACGGCATCCACGACCGGCGCTGTGACGTGACTGACGCGGCCGCGGTCGGTCGGGTGGCGGCGGCGCTCGGGCCCCTCGGCGTGCCCGACGTGCTGGTCAACAACGCCGGCCATTTCCTGATGCGGCCGTTCGAGGAGATCTCGCCGGCGGAGTTCGCCGCCGAGGTGGCGCTCAACCTGACCGCGGCGTTCACGGTGGCGCACGCGTTCCTGCCGGCGATGAAGCAGGCAGGGCGGGGTACCCTTGTGACGATCGGGAGCGTGGCCGACCACGTCGGGTTCCCCGGGAATGCGGCGTATGGGGCCAGCAAGTTCGGCCTCCGGGGGATGCACGAGTCGCTCGCGGCCGAATGCCGGGGCACCGGCGTCCGCTGCACCCTTGTCTCCCCCGGGCCCACGGACACGGCCATCTGGGACGACGTGCGACCGGGCGCTCGCGGCGGGCTGCCGTCGCGGGAGGAGATGATGTCGCCGGAGGACGTGGCCGAGGCGGTGGTGTTCGCGGCCACCCGGCCGGCGGGTGTGCGGGTGGAATGGATCAGAATGGAGCCGATGCGATGAATGCGATGATAGATCGACGGGCGTGCGCGGTGCTGGTCCTGGGCCTCCTCCTGGGGGCCGCCCACCCGCTGCACGCGCAAGTGCGCCGGATGACGCGGAAGGAGGCCAAGGCCGTCGCCAGGCCGGTCCAGATGGGCGTGCCCGCGCTCCCCGATTCCAGCGGCTGGGGTGTCCACGTCCTGGCCATCGCCCGGGACGTCAACGGCGGGGTCTGGGTCGGCACCTACGGGAACGGCATCTACGTCCTCCCGCCGAACGGCACGACGTGGGGCCACCTCCACAGTGACACCAGCGGGACCTCGATCTCGTTCGACTTCGTCAATGCCATCGCCTTCGGCCAGCGCGGCGAGATCTGGTACGGGACGGTGGGGAATGGCTGGGGCCTCTCCACCGACAACGGCCACACCTGGAAGAACTGGACCCTCAAGCAGCTCGGCCCGCAGTGGCAGTACGTGGCGCCGGACGGCATCCTGGTCCGGGGCGACACCGTGTACATCGCCACCGCCGACGGCATCCAGGTGACCACCGACGACGGCGCCCATTGGCAGGCGCTGGAGGACGCGGTGGGGCCGCTCG
>DATIEF010000082.1:0-4763 GCA_035455865.1 Gemmatimonadales bacterium
CCGCTACGCCGCGCACACCGGCACGGCGCGCGAGGCGCTCGCCAACCTGGTGCGCGATTGGTGGCAGCTGGGCGGGTCGCACGCCTCCGCGTGCATCCATCGCGTCGTCGGGGCGGAGCTCAGCAGCTTCCCCGAGCTGGGGCGGTTCTACTTCGAGGAGGTCATCGCCCGGTCGCGGCACCTCTTCGACCGGGTGATCGCGAGCGGGGTCGCGAGCGGCGAGTTCCGCCGGGTGCGGAACGACTACGCCAGCCGGGCGATCCCGAGCCTCGTGGTGCACGCGATCAGCCAGCAGCGCTTCTTCAGCACGTTCGATCCCAACGCCCTCGAGGACGACCGGGTGGTCGACGGCATCCTCGATTTCCTCTTCCACGGGCTCCTCGCGGAGCCGACGCGGTCATGACCCTTCGCACCATCTTCCTGGCGGCCCTGCTCCTTCCCGCGACGCTCGCGGCGCAGGCCCCCCTCACGCTCAACGACGCGGTGCGCCTCGGCCGCGCGCGCGGCGTGCAGGGGGAGATCGCCCGGCTCAACGCCCGCGCCGCCGACCGGCGCGCCGGCGAACAGACCGGTGCCCTGCTGCCGAACATCAGCGCCAGCGGCGCCCTGTCGCGCCAGACCAACAACCTGACCGAGTTCGGGCTCGCGATCCCCGGCTTCCCGCCGGTGACCGACCCGTTCACGCTCTACGCGCTCCGCGCCCGGGCCACCCAGGTGCTGTTCGACGGGAGCGTGCTCGACCGGGTCCGCGGCGGCGCCGCCGAGGCCCACGCGGCGTCATACGACGCGACGGCCGGCGCGGACGCCGCCGGCCAGGCCGCCGGGCTGGCCTGGCTCCGCGCGGTGAGTGCGGAGGAGACGGTCCGTGCGCGCGAGGCCGACAGCGTGGTGGCCGCCGAGCTCCTGCGCATGGCGCAGCAGCAGCTGGCCGCGGGCGCCAGCGCCGCGATCGACGTCACCCGCGCCGAGGTGAACGTGGCGGTGATCCGCGGCCAGCTGGTCGAGGCGCGGAACGCGCGGGCCCAGTCGCGGCTCGACCTGAACCGGGCACTCTTCTTCCCGGCCGACACGGTGATCGCCCTCGCCGACACGCTCGACGCCGGCACGACCGACCTGCCGAGCGACGAGGCGGGCGCGGTGGCCTTCGCGATGGCGCACCGGCCCGAGATGGCGGCGGAGCGCGAGCGCACCCGCGCGGCGGCGCTGCAGCGGAGCGCCGTGACCTGGGAGAACCTCCCCTCGGTGGCGGGGTTCGGGCAGGTGAACGAATCCGGGATCAAGGCCGACTCCCTCCACTACAGCTGGAGCGTCGGCCTCCAGGTGAACGTGCCGATCTTCGACGGGCTGCGCCGCCAGCGCCGGGCGCAGGAGCAGTCGGCCAAGCTCGACGCCCAGCAGTTCCGGGAGAAGGACCTGCAGAACGCCATCGCCATCGAGGCCCGGAGCGCGCTGCTCGACCTCACCTCGGCGCGCGAGGCGGTGGAGGTGGCGGGGGTGCGGCTCGCCCTCGCGACGCAGGAGCTGCAGCAGGCGGAGGAACGATTCCGGGCCGGGGCGGCCGGGAGCGTGGAGACGAGCCAGGCCCAGCTGGGGCTCTTCTCCGCGCGCGACGCCCTGATCCAGTCCAAAGTGAACCTCGGCTCCGCCCGGGTGCGCGCCTATCGCGCCCTCGGAGCCCTCGACCAGATGCGGTAAGGACACCACGACCATGACCACCCCTTCGAACGACACCGCCGCGACCCCGGCCCCGGCCGGCCGCAAGCGCTACATCATCGGGGGCGTCGTCGCCCTCGTGGTCCTGTGGGCGGGGGCCAAGTTCATCCGCGGCCGCACCCACGTCGAGACCGACAACGCCCAGGTGGACGGGCACATCACCCCCATCGCGCCGAAGGTCCAGGCCTTCGTGGCCGAGGTGCGGGTGGACGACAACCAGCCGGTGAAGGCGGGCGACACCCTCGTGGTGCTCGACGACCGCGACCTCCGGAGCCGGCTGGCCCAGATGGAGGCCGACCTCGCGGCGGCCCGCGCCGCGGCCGGGTCGCAGACCCGCGCCGGCCTCGCGGTGGCGCAGCTCGAGGCCTCGAAGTCGCAGGCGGGCGCCGCCGCGAGCGCGGTCGCGAGCGCGGAAGCGGCCTACCGCAAGGCCGAGTCGGACCTGACGCGGGTGCGGACGCTGGCAGCGCAGCAGATCGTGGCGGCCTCCCAGCTCGACGCCGCCCAGGCGGCGTTCGACGCCGCGAAGGCCAACCTCGACGCGGCGCACCGGAACCAGAGCGCGGCGGAGAACAACGTGTTGGGCGCGCAGGCCGCGCTCACCGGCGCCGACGCCCGCCTCGCCTCGGCCCAGGCGGCGGTGGACAACGCCCACCTGCAGCTCTCGTTCACGCGCATCCTGGCGCCCGTCGACGGCATCGTGGCCAAGCGCAACGTGGAGGAAGGGGGCCTGGTCCAGCCGGGCCAGCAGATCATGGCGGTGGTCCCGGTGCAGGGCGTCTGGGTGACCGCGAACCTGAAGGAGACCGAGCTCAACGGGGTGCGCCCCGGCGACAAGGTCGAGATCAGCGTGGACAGCTACGGCGGCAAGTCCTACACCGGCGAGGTCGAGTCGATCTCGCCGGCGACCGGGGCCAAGTTCGCCCTGATCCCGCCCGACAACGCCACCGGCAACTTCACCAAGGTGGTCCAGCGCATCCCGGTGCGGATCCGGATCACCTCGCCGGTCGACACGCTCCGGCCGCTGCGGCCGGGGATGTCGGTCGTGGTCGACATCACCAAGGGGTGACCGTGGGCACCTTCGCGCTCCCGCGGCTCTCCGCCCCGCGCATCATCTCGCGGGAGGAGGTGTACGCCAACCGGTACCTCATCGCCTTCGCGGTGACGCTCGCCAGCGTGCTCGAGCTCGTGGACACGAGCATCGTGAACGTCGCGATCCCGCACATGATGGGCTCCCTCGGCGCCACGCTCGAGGAGGTGGCCTGGGTGAGCACCGGGTACATCGTCGCGAACGTGATCATCCTCCCGCTCACGAGCTGGCTCTCGGGGCGGTTCGGGCGGCGCAACTACTACACCGGGTCGGTGATCCTCTTCACCACCGCCTCGTTCTTCTGCGGCAACGCCCACACCCTGCAGGAACTGGTGGCCGCGCGCATCGTGCAGGGGATCGGCGGCGGCGCGCTCATCAGCACGGCGCAGGCGATCCTCTTCGACGTCTTCCCCGCCAAGGAGCGCGGCATCGGGCAGGCGATCTTCGGCATGGGCGTCATGGTGGGCCCGACCCTCGGCCCCACCCTCGGCGGCTGGATCACCGACAACTTCTCCTGGCCCTGGATCTTCTACATCAACATCCCGCTCGGCATCATGGCGGCGATCCTGACCTGGCAGTACGTCCCCGAGCCCGACCACGGCCGCACCCAGGCCGACCACATCGACTGGCTGGGGCTGGGGCTCCTGATCGTCGGCATCGGGTGCCTGCAGGTGCTCCTCGAGCGCGGCGAGAGCAAGGACTGGTTCCAGTCCCGGGAGATCGTCACCGAGACGATCTTCGCGGTCTCGGCGATCATCGGGTTCATCTGGCACGAGCTCAACACCGAGCACCCGGTGGTGGACCTCCGCATCCTCAAGAACCAGCAGCTCGCCGCGGGGGTCACCTACGGCCTGGCGCTCGGCTTCGCGCTCTATGCCAGCGTCTTCGCCCTCCCGGTCTTCCTGCAGACCGTGCTGGGCTACAGCGCCTGGGACACCGGCAAGGTGATCCTTCCCGGCGCCCTCGCGAGCGCGGTGACGATGGCGTTCGTGGGGCGGAACGCCCACAAGCTCGACGCGCGCTGGATGATCACCCTGGGCACCGGGCTCTTCTTCGCCTCGATGTGGATGCACTCCCGCTTCACCATGGACACCGGGCTCGGCGACACGGTCATCCCGATGATCCTCCGCGGCGTGGGCCTGGGCTGCATCTTCGTGCCGCTCACCAACGCCTCGGTGGCCATGCTCCAGCCGTACCAGCTGGCGCAGGGCACGGGGCTCTTCAACCTGTCGCGCCAGCTCGGCGGGAGCTTCGGCATCGCCATCGCCGCGACGCTGCTGCACCGCTTCGGCGAGCAGTCGCTCGAAGGGCTCCGCGCCCACCAGTCGCTCTACGATCCCGCGACCCAGGGCTATCTCGCCGCCGTGGCGCACCGGTTCACCGTCCTCACCGGCGACCCGGTCCGCGCGGCGATCCAGGCGAAGGCGGTGCTCTGGCACAACGTCTTCCTCCAGGCCCAGACGATCGCCGCCACCCGGCTCTTCCTGACGATGGGGATCGTGTTCGTCTGCACCCTGCCGCTCCTGTTCCGCTTCAAGACCGGCCGGCTCATCCCGACCAGCCCCGGCGCGGCACACTAGCCGGGGAGCGACCCGGGTACCAGGAGACAGGGTGGCAACTGCCTCACCACGGAGCGCACGGAGAACTGCATTTGTTGTGGTCTCAGGGGAAGATCCCCTGAAGGGTGGCGACGCATTGGGATGGTCGCCATCGCACCCACATCAATCGCAGTTCTCCGTGCTTCTCTTTTTGCCTCTCCGTGCACTCTGTGTTAAGGCAGTTGGTACACCAACCTCCGGTACGCCCGCCCGCTCCCGTGCACGGGTCAGTTCCCGGTGCAATTCCCCACGCGCCGGAGCACGATCCGCTGGTCGGCCACGCTCCGGAACGCGCGCTGGGGCGATTCCTTGACCCGCGTCTCCGCCTGCACGCGCCGGTCCCAGCCGATCAATCCCACGGC
>DATIEF010000083.1:0-4254 GCA_035455865.1 Gemmatimonadales bacterium
GGCTTATCCACTCCCCAGCGCTCCATCGCCTCGCGCCACGTGAGCCGGCGGAACGGGCGCTCGATGCGATGGCCGGCCTCGTCCCACAGGTCCACCAGCGCCTGCTCCACGAAACCCATCACGTCGTCCTGGGTCACGAACGACGCCTCGAGGTCCACCTGGGTGAACTCCGGCTGGCGGTCGGCGCGGAGGTCCTCGTCGCGGAAGCAGCGCGCCAGCTGGAAGTAGCGGTCGAAGCCCGCCACCATCAGCAGCTGCTTGTAGATCTGCGGCGACTGCGGCAGCGCGTAGAACTCACCCGGATGCACCCGGCTCGGCACCAGATAATCGCGCGCACCCTCGGGGGTGGGCTTGGTGAGGATCGGGGTCTCGATCTCGAGGAAACCCAGGTCGCTCATCGTGCGGCGGGCGCGCTGGAGGAGGCGGTGGCGGAGCTGGATGTTCCGCTGGAGCTCGGGGCGCCGGAGGTCGAGCACCCGGTGCTTGAGCCGCAGGTCCTCGGCCGCGAGTTCGTCCCCTTCCTTCCGCGCCACCGGGATGGCGGGCGTCACGGCGGGGCCCACGACGGCGAAGGCCGTCACGTGGACCTCGACCTCGCGCGAGGTCATCGAGCGGTCGGGCGCGGCCTCAGGGCGTAGCTCGACCGTGCCCTGCACCAGGACCACCGACTCACTGCCAGCCTGGGCGGCGGCGGCCATCACGGCGGGGGGAGTCCCGCGCGGGTCGAAGGAGAGCTGCACCAGCCCGTCGCGGTCGCGCAGGTCGATGAAGAGGAGGCCGCCGAGGTCGCGGGTGCGGTGGATCCAGCCGCCCAGGCGGACCGCCTGGCCGGCGTGGGCGCGGGTGAGCGAACCGGCGCGGTGGGTGCGGAGGGACGTGGATTCGGCGGTCATCGCTCTTCGGCGTCGACGATGGTCTGGATGAATTCGGTGGGCGTGGTGGCCTGCTGCAGCCGTTCGCGCACCTGGTCGCGCCGCACCACGCGCGCGATCCGGGAGAGGGCCTTTACGTGCTGGCCGGCGGCGTTCTCGGGGCCGACGAGCAGGAAGAAGAGGCGGACCGGAAGGCCGTCGACCGAGTCGAAATCGATGCCCACCGGCGTGGAGCCCGCCACCAGACTGAGGTCGGGCACGGTGGTGGCACGGCCGTGCGGGATCGCGACGCCGTACCCGATGCCGGTACTCAGCACCGCTTCCCGCTCCTCCACTGCGCGCAGGATGTCCTCCTCCTGTCCACCGGTCCGCTCCGCCAGAAGGCGCGAGAGCTCCCGCAGGATGGCGGGTTTGTCCCGGCCCGCGAGGGGAACGCGCACCCGGTCAGGGTGCAGGAGATCGGTCAGGAGCACGCGGATCCAGGTGGTGGCGATGGTCAAAGTTAGCGGGGCCTTAGTGGTGCGGCAAGCAATTCAATTTCAAGCAGTTACGCGGCCCGACCACGAGATCGCGACCGACGTCGGACTGCCTCAACCACGAAGGACACGAAGCAACACGAAGAGGCACGAGGGACAACTCAGTTGTCTTCGCGCACCTTCCTGTCCGTCGTGGTCGAGGCTGTCGTGTCAGATCAAGATGCGAGGGTATCTTTGAGCCATGGCCACTGCACCCGTCAAAGCCGGCGCGACACCGACCGGGATCCTCGACCTCCCCCCCGAGCGCGCGCGGGAGAAGCTCACCCAATGGGTCCACACCCAGGGGCTTCCGGCGTACCGGGTCAACCAGATCGTGCCCCGGCTCTGGCAGCGGCCGCTGGCGGCGTGGAGCGAGGCGAGCGACCTCCCCCTGACGATCCGCGAGGCGCTCGAACGCGACCATCCCCTGCC
Organism: Gemmatimonadales bacterium; assembly: GCA_035455865.1. GTDB lineage: Bacteria > Gemmatimonadota > Gemmatimonadetes > Gemmatimonadales > GWC2-71-9 > CAMLHU01. The sequence goes on from DATIEF010000083.1 coordinate 1,820, forward strand.
CCGGCTGGCGCTCGACGTGGCGCAGCACTCCCAGGACGGCACCAAGAAATTCCTCTGGCGCCTCCCGGATGGCGAGGCGATCGAGTCGGTCCTCATCCCCTCGGGCTCCCGCCGCACGCTCTGCATCTCCTCCCAGTCCGGCTGCGCCCTCGGCTGCGTCTTCTGCGCCACTGGCACGATGGGGTTCCGGCGGAACCTCACCGCGTACGAGATCGCGGGCCAGGTGCGGGAGATCGTCCTCCGCGACCCGGCCGACCTGCCCACCAACGTCGTCTTCATGGGGATGGGGGAGCCGCTCCTCAACTGGCCCGCGGTCAACGCGGCGCTCAGCATCCTCAACCACCCCGAAGGGCTCGGCATCGGCGCCCGCCACATCACGGTCAGCACCGTGGGGATCATCCCCGGGATGGAGCAGCTGGCCAAGCGCCCGGAACAGTTCCGGCTGGCCATCTCGCTCCACGCTCCGACCGCCGAGCGGCGGCTGGCGATCATGCCGGTGCAGAAGAAGTACGGGCTCGAAGAGGTGCTCAAGGCGGCCGAGGAGTTCAAGAAGCGGATCACCTTCGAGTACGTGCTCATCGAAGGGAAGAACGACTCGAACAAGGACGCCGACGCGCTCGCCAAGCTGGCACGGCGGATGGGGGCGCACGTGAACCTCCTGCCGCTCCATCCCGGCGGGGCGCCCGGGCTCTCGCCGAGCACCTCCGACCGGATCCGCGAGTTCGCGGCCCGGCTCGTCAACCAGGGGGTCGAGGCGACGGTCCGGCGGAGCCGCGGGCTCGACATCAACGCGGCGTGCGGGCAGCTGCGGGTGGAAGTGGAGAAGAAACGGGCGCAGCGGGCTGAGGGCTGAGCGCTTGGGGCGTAGGGCGTAGATGATCGTCGCCCTCTCCCGGCCACACCCGATGCCCGGGATGCGAGGGCCGGGAACCGGCGGATGTTACTGACTGAGAGATCCTTCGGGCCCTGAAGGGCCCTCAGGATGACACCGTTCTTGAAGGAAATTCCTTATGCCGAAACCCCACGTCCACGGCCTCCACCACGTCACCTGCATCGCCGGCGACCCGCAGGAGAACCTCGACTTCTACACCAAGGTCCTCGGGATGCGCCTGGTCAAGAAGTCGATCAACCAGGACGCCCCCGACACCTATCACCTCTTCTACGCCGACGCCGCGGGCTCGCCGGGCACGGACCTGACCTTCTTCCCCTGGCCCGACGCCGCGCCCGGCCGCCCGGGCGTCGGCCTCACCAACGAGGTGATGCTGGCGGTGCCGGCCGGAACGCTCCCCTGGTGGCGGGTCCGGCTTGATGAGGCGAAGGTACGACGAGGCGAGGAAGTGACGCGCTTCGGGGAGAAGACGCTCCCCTTCACCGATCCGCACGGGCTCGAACTGGCGCTCGTCGAGATCGCGGAAGACCGCGCGTTCGCCGCGTGGGACAGGAGCCCCGTCCCCGCCGACAAGCAGATCCGCGGCTTCCACGCCGTGCGGCTCTGGGAGCGCGATCCGGCGCCGACCATCAGGCTCCTGGTGGACGTGATGGGCCTGGCCCCGGTCGGCAATGACGAGGGGTGGCAGCGCTTCGGGATCGGTGGAAGGTCAGGGACGCTGATCGACGTGAAGGCGTTCCCCGACGAGCGTCGAGGCGCCTGGGGACTCGGATCGGTGCATCACATCGCCTGGCGGGTGACCGACACGCCGGAGGAGATGGCGGTCCGGGGCAACGTGGAGGGCGCGGGGCTCCACCCGACGCCGCAGATCGACCGGTTCTGGTTCCAGTCGGTGTACTTCAAGGAGCCGGGCGGCGCGCTCTTCGAGCTGGCCACCGACGGCCCCGGCTTTGCCCGCGACGAGGACCCGGCCCATCTCGGTGAGACGCTCGTGCTCCCGCCCTGGTACGAGCCGCGGCGCGCCGAGATCGAGGCGGGGCTCCCGGCGCTCCGCGCCTAGCGCTTCACTCCATCCCGACCCGGTACACGTCGACGACCCATCCGGCATCAGCGGGCCTCGGCCGAGCGACGAGCCCCGGCGATACGACCGAGCCGAACGGCTGGTCGAACTGCGTCCGGGCCAGGATGAGGCCGTGCTTGAGGTCGGTGGCCTCGATCAGGCCCGCGGCCGGTCCGCCCTTCACGGTCGCAATGAGCCAGAGCTGGTCGGGCTCGGTCAGCCAGAACCCGTCGAGGTGCGGCATCGGCAGGTCCCCGCCCACGATCGGTCCCTTTGCCGGATACTCCGGCCACCACTCCCGCGCCAACGGGATGAGTTCCGACCGGAGGCCACCGCTGTCCCACCGGTCCACCTCGAGCTTCCCGACTGACCGCGCCGTCCACACGGCGTTGGTCACTCCCGCCTGCACGTAGGGGCGCTCCACCTGGGTCGAGTCCTCCGGGGCGAGCCTCCCCACGACCTTTCCCGCACGATCCACCAGCAACG
>DATIEF010000084.1:0-5709 GCA_035455865.1 Gemmatimonadales bacterium
GGTGCCGTACGGGGAGTGAGAAGGAGGAAGTGAGAAGGAGGAAGTGAAAGGGAGAAGGAGGAAGTGAGAAGGAAGAAGTGAGAAGGAGAAGGAAGAAGTGAGAAGGAAAAGGAGGAAGTGAGAAGGAGAAGGAGGAAGCGAGGACGGGGCTCCGATCGAAGCGGGCCCCGTCTTATGCGTGGCGCTTCCGCCTCAGTTCATCCTCGCGCAGTTCTCCTTCGTCCTTATTCATTTTCCTTCTTCCTTCTCCCTTCTCCTTCCTTCTCCTTCTCCTTCCTTCTCCTTCTCCTTCCTTCTCCTTCTCCTTGTCCTTTTCCTTTTCCCTCTTCCCTCTTCACTTTTCCCTCTTCGCCGCCCGAACCTCGACCTCCCGCTTCAGCACCTTGGCCAGCACGTCGCTCTTGCGGTCGGCGGCCCAGACCTCGAGCCCCAGGTCGGCGCGGGCGAGCCGGGGTGCCACGGTGACGGTGAGCTTGTCGGCCAGGAGGCGGGTGCGGACGGTCTCGACGGCGCTGGTGTGTCCGCGGTCGAGCCCGTCGGCCAGGCGGAGCAGCCCCGAGAGGCGGCGGACGATCCCCTGGTCCTCCCGGGAGAGTGCCGCGAAGGCCTCGTGCTTCTTCGACGGTCCCGACTTGCGGTGGTAGCGGCTGATGAGCGCCACCAGCACGCGGTCGTGGGCGTTGAAGCCGAGCCGGTCGGCGTTGAGGATGAGCTGGGCGCTGTGCTTGTGGTGGCCGCGGTAGCTCACCAGCTGGCCCACGTCGTGGAGGAGGGCCGCGTACTCGAGGAGCGCGCGCTCCTCCCGGGCGCAGCCGATCTTTTCGCCGAGCTGCTCGAAGAGCTGGAGCGCCAGGCGGCGCACCTGCTCCACGTGGCGGCGGTCGCCCTGGCACCGCTCGACGAACTCCCGCGCGAGCTGGAGCGGGTCGCGCTCGGCCGGGGCGGGGGATTCGGCGCCCGCCATCTCGAGCAGGAGCCCCTCGCGGAGGCCGTAGGCGCTCACCGCCACTTCGCGGGCCTCGAGCTGCTCCAGGAGCTCGATCGTGACCGCGAGGCCCGCGACGATGATGTCGGCCCGGTGGGCCGAGAGGCCCGCCACCTGGCGCCGCCGCTCGGGGCCGAGCTCCACCAGCCCCTCGAGCAGCTGCCCGACCTCGCTCGCGGACACCACGGTGCCGTGGATCGCCTCGGGGACCGCGCCGGTGCGGCGGGCCACCGCCATCCGCGCCAGGTTGGTGTAGGTCCCGCCCGAACCGATGACCGTTCCGCCGGCCCACTCGCGGGGTGGCAGCGTCTTCCGGAGCGACTTCCTGACCTCGGCGCGGAGCAGGTCGACGCGCTTGCGGGCGCCCGGCTGGTCGAGGGTGAAGCGCTCGGTGAGCCGGACCGCGCCGTAGGGGAGGGAGACCTTGCGCTGGATGACGCCCTTCATGGCGCTCACCAGTTCGAGCGAGCCGCCCCCGATGTCGGCGACGACGCTGCGGCCCTGTTCGAGGCGGAAGTGACGGGCCACCGAGCGGAAGGAGAGGCGGGCCTCCTCGTCGGCGTCGATGACGCGGAGGGGGAGCCCGAGGCGCTTCCGGACCTTGTCGAGGAAGAGGGCGCCGTTCTTCGCGTCGCGGACGGCCGACGTGGCCACCGCGGCGATGCGCCGGACCCCGCGCCGCTCGCACACCTCGCGCATCCGGTCGAGGGTCTCGAGCGCGCGGGCCATCGCCACGTCATCGAGGACGCCCGTGGCCGCGAGCCCGCGGGCGAGCCGCGGCTGGTCCTTGACCTCGTCGATGATCGTGAGCCCGGCCACCGGGTCGTGCTCGGCCACCACCAGCCGGATCGAGTTCGACCCGACGTCGATGGCGGCGAGCCGCTCCCGCGGCGCCGGGCCGGGGAGGGTCATCCCGCCGCCGGCGCCTTCGGGGCGTCGCCCCGATCCTCGGCGTGGTGCTTGATCGACTTCCCCTCCACCAGGAAGACCACGTCCTCGCCGACGTTGGTGGCCAGGTCGGCCACCCGCTCGAGGTTGCGGCTCACGAGGAAGAGTTCCATCCCCGCGCCGATCATGTGGGCGTCCTCCATCATGTGGGTCAGGAGGATGCGGAAGACCGAGCGGTGGAGCGCATCGACCTGGTCGTCCCGCCGGCAGACGTCGCGCGCGGCGGCGGCGTCGCTGCGGACGAACGCCTCGAGCGCGTCGGCCAGCATCTCGCGGGCCAGGCGCGCCATCTCGACGAGCTCGGGTTCGGGCGCGATCGGCCGGGACTCGGTGAGCCGCTCCGCCGACTGGGCGATGTTGACCGCGTGGTCGCCCACCCGCTCGAGGTCGTTGGCGATCTTGAGCGCGGCGGTGAGCATCCGGAGGTCGCGGGCCATCGGCTGCTGCAGGCCGAGGAGCTCGATGCACTTCTCCTCGATCTCGACCTCCAGCGCGTCGATGGCGCGGTCGCCGGTGATGACCCGCTTGGCCTTGCCCGCGTCGCGCTCGAGCAGCGCCTCCACCGCCAGGGCGAGGGCGGCCTCCGCCTCGCCCGACATGGTGAGGAGCCGCACCTTGACGTGGCTCAGCTCGTCGTGGAAGTGGCGGTGCGTGTCCTGGCTCATCCGAACCTCCCCGTGATGTACGCCTCGGTGCGCTCCTCTGCCGGGGTGGTGAACAACCGCCGGGTCTCATCGTACTCGACCAGCCGGCCGGCGTCGAAGAATGCGGTGTAGTCCGACGCGCGGGCCGCCTGCTGAAGGTTATGCGTCACCAGGATGATGGTGTAGTCCTTCTTGATCTCGAGGAGCAGCTCCTCGATCCGCTGGGTGGAGATCGGGTCGAGCGCGGAGCAGGGCTCGTCGAGGAGCAGCACCTCGGGCTGGTTGGCCAGCGACCGGGCGATGCAGAGGCGCTGCTGCTGGCCGCCGGAGAGGCCCGTGGCCGGCTGATCCAGGCGGTCCTTCACCTCGTCCCAGAGGGCGGCCTGCCGGAGGCAGCGCTCCACCAGTTCGGGGAGGTCGCGCTTCCTCACCTGGCCGGTGAGCGCCGGCCCCGCCGATACGTTTTGGGCGATGGTCATCGTGGGGAAGGGGGACGCCTTCTGGAACACCATCCCCACCCGCCGGCGAAGCACCGTCGGGTTGATCCGGGAGGTGTAGACGTCCTCGCCGTCGAGGAGCACCTTGCCGGTGATCCAGCCCCCCTCGGTCAGCTCGTGCATCCGGTTGAGCGAGCGCAGGAACGTGGACTTGCCGCAGCCGGACGGCCCGATCAGGGCGCTCACGGTGTTGGGCTTGAACGCGATCGTCACGTCCTTCACCGCGGCGACCTTGCCGTAGAGCGCGGTGAGGCGTTCGGTGGCGATGTGCGGGGTCGGGTCAGCCACGATGCGTGGACCTCCGGCGCGTCGCAAGCCGCGCGATGATGCTGAGGACGAGGACGACGAGCAGGAGCACCAGCGAGGCCGCCCAGGCCATGCGGTGCCAGTCCTCGTAGGGGCCGGTCGCGAAGTTGAACACGACGAGCGGGAGCGCCGCCATCGGCTGGCGGGGGTCGAGCGTCAGGTATTGGCTGCCGAGCGCGGTGAAGAGGAGCGGGGCCGTCTCGCCCGAGACGCGCGCCACCGCGAGGAGGCTCCCGGTCACGATGCCGGGGAGGGCCGTGCGGAGCACGATGGTGATCCCGGTCCGCCAGCGGGGGATCCCGAGCCCGAGGGCGGCCTCGCGCAGCGCGTGGGGGACGAGCTTGATCATCTCCTCGGTGGTGCGCATGACCATCGGGATCATGATGAGCGCCAGCGCCACGCTGCCGGCCAGGCCCGAGAAGTGCTTCTGCCGCGCCACGATCCAGGTCCAGGCGAAGACGCCGACCACGATCGACGGGGTGCCGTTCATCACGTCGGCGAGGAAGCGGGTGACGCTCGCCAGCCGGTGGGACGGGTACTCGGTGCAGTAGACGCCGGCGCCGATGCCGAACGGGAGGCCGATCGCCGCGGCGATGCCCACGATGATGAGCGTCCCGACGATGGCGTGGTACACGCCGCCGCCCGACTCGCCGGCCGGGGCGGGGAGCTTGGTGAAGAAGTTCCAGTCGAGGCTCGAGGCGCCCTTGGCCACGAGGTGGGCCAGGATGAACCCGAGCGGCAGGAGCGCCAGCACCACGGCCGCCGCCAGGAGCCCGATCATGGCGTGGTTCTTGGCCCAGCGGATGCGCTCGCGGATCACAGGGCCCGGCTCCCGGCGCCGGACCCGCGCGCCACCCGCCAGATGAGGAGGCGGGCGCCGGCATTGACCAGCACGGTGAGTCCGAAGAGCGTGAGCGCCACATACGTGAGCGCCGCGAAGTGCATCGGCGTGGCCGCCTCGGAGAACTCGTTGGCGATCACCGCTGCCATCGTGTAGCCCGGCGCGAAGAGCGAGGCGGAGATGTCGTGGGTGTTGCCGATGAGCATGGTGACGGCCATCGTCTCGCCGAGGGCGCGGCCGAGCCCGAGGATCCCGGCGCCGACGATCCCGGAACGGGCGTACGGGACCACCGCCGTGGCCACCGCCTCCCAGCGGGTGGCCCCGAGGGCCAGCGCGGCCTCGCGCTGGGCGCCGGGGACCGCCGTCAGCACCTCGCGCGCCACCGACATGATGAACGGCAGGATCATGATCGCGAGGATCACCGCCGCGGCGAGCATCGACGGGCCGTAGATCGGCCCCTGGAAGAACGGAAGGAACCCGAGCGTCTGGCGCAGGAAGGGGAACACCGTGCTCCGGAGGAACGGCACCAGCACGAAGATGCCCCAGAGCCCGAACACCACGCTCGGCACCGCCGCCAGGAGCTCGACCAGGAACGAGATCGGCTGGCGGATCCACTTGGGGGCGAATTCGGTCAGGAAGATCGCGACGCCCAGGGCCAGCGGGACCGCGATGACGAGCGCCAGCAAGGACGAGACCAGCGTGCCGACGATGAGCGGGAAGGCCCCGAAATCCCCCGCCACCGGGTCCCAGACGTCCCGGACCAGGAACGAGGCGCCGAACCGGTGGATGGCCGGGAGCGACCCGACCCAGAGCTCCCACACCAGCGCCGCGAGGAGGATCGGGATCACGGCCGCGGCCGCCGTCAGGACGATCCGGAAGATCCGGTCGCCAGAATGGCGCTGCTCCAGGCCTGACGGCGTCAACGCGGGGTGTGCCATGCGAGCGGGAACCTACCGGTGAAAGGGCCCCGATCCGTCACGTGAATGTAACGGACGGGTCACGGGGGAGCGGGGGAGCGGGGCAGCGGGACAGCGGGGCAGTGGGAGAGTGGGTCAGTGGGTCAGTGGGTGAGTCGGATGATGGGGCGGTGGATCGAGACGACAGTCGGCCGGGATCCGAAGACCCCGGCCGACCGTACCGCTATCCCGCGATCCTTCTGGCCCGCTTCCCCGCTTCCCCGCTGTCCCGCTGTCCCGCTACCTCACTTGATCGGCTTCCCGCCGCTGGTGAGGGTGTTGAGCCGCGTGCGGATGAGCTTGATGACCTCGGCGGGGAGCGGCGCGTACTGGAGCTTCTGCGCCATCGCCTGCGCCTCGGGCGTGATCATCCACTCGAAGAAGGTCTTGAGCGCCTTCGCCTTCACCGGGTCGGCCACGTCGGGCCGGATGATGAGCCAGGTGAAGGAGGAGATCGGATACGCCTCCTTGCCCGGCGCGTTCGTGATCGAGACCCGGAAGTCGGTGTCCTTCGACCACTTGGCGCTGGCGG
>DATIEF010000085.1:0-10060 GCA_035455865.1 Gemmatimonadales bacterium
CGAGGTGCTCATCCCGGATTTCAAGGGGTCGGAGCGGGCGCTCCAGATCGTGATGGATGCGAGGCCCGACATCCTCAATCACAACCTCGAGACCGCCGAGCGCCTCTACCGACTGGCGCGCCCTGGCGGCCGCTATGACAGGGCGTTGAAGCTGCTGGCCGCGGCCCGGCGGATGGGCGGGCCAGGCGCCCTCACCAAGTCGGGGATCATCCTCGGGATGGGTGAGGAGTGGGACGAGGTGATCCGCTGCCTCAAGGACCTGCGGCGGAGCGACGTGGACATCGTGACCCTCGGCCAGTACCTCCGGCCGAGCGCGGGCCACCTTCCCGTCGTGCGGTACTACACGCCGGACGAATTCGCCGAACTCGCGCGGATCGGCCGGCGACTCGGCTTCAAGCACGTCCAAGCAAGCCCGCTGACCCGCTCCTCGTACCACGCGTGGGAGCAGGTGGAACTGGCCCGGACCCCTTCGGAGACCTGATGGCCGCAGCCTCCTCGACCGCCCTGCCCAAGAAGATCGATGCGCAGACGGCGGACCAGTACCGCATGTACCTCCGGCAGATGCTCCAGATCCGGCGCTTCGAGGAGAAGGCCGGCGAGGCGTACAGCCTGGGCAAGATCGGCGGCTTCTGCCACCTGTACATCGGCCAGGAGGCGGTGGCGGTCGGCACCCTCGCGGCACTCCGGCACGACGACTACCTGACCTGCAGCTACCGGGACCACGGCCACGCGCTGGCGCGGGGAATGAGCGCGCGCTCGGTGATGGCGGAGCTCTTCGGGAAGGCCGCCGGCTGCACCAAGGGGAAGGGGGGCTCGATGCACCTCTTCGACGCGTCCCTCGGATTCCTGGGCGGCCACGGCATCGTGGGCGGGCACATCCCGCTCACCACGGGCATCGCCTTCGCGATCAAGTACCGCGGCGGCGACCAGGTGGCCCTCTGCTACTTCGGCGAGGCCGCGGTCAACAACGGCGCCTTCCACGAGGCGCTCAACATGGCGGCGCTCTGGAAGCTCCCGGCCATCTACATCTGCGAGAACAACCGGTACGGGATGGGCACGGCACTCGAGCGCGCCAGCGCCATCTACGACATCTCCGAACGCGCCTGCTCCTACGACATGGCCAACGAGGTGGTCGACGGGCAGGACGTGCTGGCGGTGCGGGCGGCGATGGATCGCGCCTGCGCCCGGGCCCGCAAGGAGAACCTCCCGACCCTCCTCGAGATCCGCACCTACCGCTTCATGGGACACTCGATGTCCGACCCGATCCACGGGCACTACCGCACCAAGGAAGAGGTCGACGAGCAGCGCAAGCGCGACCCGATCACCACCTGGGGCGACCGGCTGGTGGCGGCCGGCCTCATCGACGAGGCCGGGATCAAGCAGGTCGACGCCGAGGTGACGGCCGAGGCGGAGGACGCGGTCAGGTTCGCCGACGAGGCGCCGGAGCCGGCCCCCGAGGAGCTCTGGGCCGACGTGTACGCGCCGGTGGGGGGGAACTGACCGTGGCCGTGCTCACATACCGCGACGCCTTGAACCAGGCGCTCCGCGAGGAGATGCAGCGGGACCCGTCGGTGTTCCTGATGGGCGAGGAAGTGGGCGTCTACAACGGTGCCTACAAGGTGAGCCGCGGGCTCCTGGAGGAGTTCGGGCCGATGCGGGTGGTCGACACGCCGATCACCGAGCTCGGCTTCGCCGGCGTCGGCGTCGGCGCCGCGATGGTGGGGCTCCGGCCGATCGTGGAGTTCATGACCTGGAACTTCGCGCTGCTGGCCATCGACCAGATCGTCAATTCCGCGGCCAAGATGCGCTACATGAGCGGCGGCCAGGTCGGGTGCCCGATCGTCTTCCGCGGGCCCGGTGGGGCGGCGCTGCAGCTCGCGTCGCAGCATTCGCAGGCGTTCGAGAGCTGGTATGCGCACATCCCCGGCCTCAAGGTCGTGATGCCCGCGACGCCGGCCGACGCCAAGGGCCTCCTCAAGAGCGCCATCCGGGACGAGGATCCGGTGGTGTTCATCGAGGGGGAGATGCTCTACAACAACAAGGGCGAGGTCCCCGACGGCGAGCACGTCATCCCCCTTGGCAAGGCCGACGTGAAGCGGGAAGGCGGGGACGTCACCATCGTCTGCCACTCGAAGACCGTGGCCGTGGCCCTCAAGGCGGCCGAACAGCTCGCCACCGAGGGGATCTCGGCAGAAGTGGTGGACCTTCGCACCATCCGCCCGCTCGACAGCGAGGCCATTCTGACGTCCGTCGGGAAGACCCACCGGGTCGTGGTGGCCGAAGAGGGGTGGAATTTTGCCGGGGTCGGCGCGCAGGTGGTGGACCTGATCCAGCAGGAGGCGTTCGACGAGCTCGACGCGCCGGTGCTCCGGGTCACCGGCGCCGACGTGCCGATGCCGTACAACAAGTTCCTGGAGCGCGCCGCCAAGGCGGATGCGCCGAAGGTGGTGGAGGCGGTCAAGAAGGTGATGTACGTCTGAAGTCACTGGTCGTTGGTCATTGGTCGTCGACCTCCGACACGATCGGCATCAACGACGAACGACCCAGGGCTAACGACCCACCCCGGATACCGACATGGCAACGAAAGTCGTGATGGAAGCGCTCTCCCCGACGATGGAGGAGGGGCGCCTGGTCGAGTGGAAGAAGAAGGAAGGGGACACGGTCGCCGTCGGCGACGTCCTGGCCGAGGTCGAGACCGACAAGGCCGTGATGGAGCTGGTGGCGCGCGCGGCCGGGACGCTCCTCAAGCTCGCCGTGCCGGTGGGCACGACGGTGCCGGTGGCGAATGTGGTGGCCTGGATCGGCACGCCTGGGGAGTCGGTGGGTGATGGTGCCCAGGCGCCGGCGGTAACCCCGGCGCGGGCGAGCGCGCCCGCATCTGCGCCCGCGCCAGCGCGCGCGGTCGCACCGGTCGCTTCCGTGCCGGCGGCGGCGGCCCCGTCGGCCTCGGGCCGGGTCAAGGCCTCGCCGCTCGCCCGGAAGATCGCCGCCGACCGTGGCCTCGACCTGGGCGCGATCGCGGGATCGGGGCCGGCGGGCCGGGTCATCGCGCGTGACCTGGACGGCGTCCGGCCGGCGGCCGCGATGCGCGCGGCGGCGCCCGCAGCGGGCGGCGGCTATGAGGACGTGCCCCTCTCCCAGATCCGGAAGACCATCGCCAAGCGCCTGGCCCAGTCGATCGGGCCGGTCCCCACGTTCTACCTGACCACCGACGTCGACATGACGCGGATGTGGGAGGCGCGCGAGGCGCTCATCGGGACGCAACGCGGAGCGGGCGCGGCCGCGGGCGAGGTCAAGGTCTCGTTCAACGACATCATCATCAAGGCGACCGCCTCGGCGCTGCTCCAGCACCCGGCGTGCAACGCCTGGTGGCAGGACGACCACATCCGGGTGTGGCACGAGGTGCACGTGGGGATGGCGGTCGCGATCCCGGACGGGCTCATCACGCCGGTCATCCGCCACGCCGAAGGGAAGTCGCTCCGGGAGATCGCCGCGGAGTCGAAGGACCTCGCCACGCGGGCGCGGGAGCGGAAGCTCACCCCGGAGGAGTACACCGGCTCGACCTTCTCGATCTCCAACCTCGGCATGCTCGAGATCGAGCACTTCACCGCCATCATCAACCCGCCCGAGGCGGGCATCCTGGCCGTCGGCAAGATCCGCGACGAGGCGGTGGTGGTGGAGGGCCAGGTCCGGGTGCGGAAGGCGATGCGGCTCACGATGTCATGCGACCACCGCGTCATCGACGGCGCCACCGGCGCCCAGTTCCTGAAGACGCTCAAGCAGATGCTGGAGAACCCGCTGGCGCTGATCTACTGAGAGTGAACGGTGAACGGTCAAGGGTGAGCGGGCCCCGCCCCCACCCTCCCGTTCACGGTTCACCGTTCACCGTTCACCGAGTCGAGGGACAACCGTGGCGAACCAATTCGACGTCATCATCGTGGGCGGCGGGCCGGCCGGGTACGTGTGCGCCATCCGCGCCGCGCAGCTCGGCCTCAGCACCGCCGTGGTCGAGAAGGACAAGCTCGGCGGCGTGTGCGTCAACATCGGGTGCATCCCGACCAAGGCGCTGCTCCACAGCGCGCTGGTGGCCAACCTCGTCTCCCACGACGCCAAGGAGCTGGGCGTCGAGGTCGGGGCCGTCAAGACCGACTACGGCGTGGCGATGAAGCGCTCGCGGAAGGTGTCGGAACAGAACTCGAAGGGCGTCGAGTTCCTGATGAAGAAGCACAAGGTGACGGTCATCAAGGGCGCCGGCGTCCTCCAGGCGGGCCGGAAGGTCAAGGTCGGCAACGACGTCTACGAGGCCAAGAAGGCCGTGGTGCTCGCCACCGGCTCCCGCACCAAGGGGATCCCCCAGATCGGGCTCGAGCTTGACCGGAAGCTGGTCATCAGCTCCGACGAGGCGCTCTTCCTCGAACAGGCGCCGAAGTCGATCGCGATCGTCGGCGCGGGGGCGGTCGGCACCGAGTTCGCCGACATCTTCAACGCCTTCGGCACCAAGGTGTGGCTCATCGAGGCGCTGCCGCGGATGCTGCCCGTGGAGGACGCCGAGTCGTCGGACGCGATCGCCAAGCTCTACAAGAAGCGGGGCATCGAGGTGCGGGCCGGCGCCGCCGTGAAGAAGGCCACCGTGGGCAAGGACAAGGTGACGCTCGAGGTCGAGTCGGCCGGACAGAAGGAGACCATCGAGGCCGAGAAGGTGCTGATGGCCGCAGGGCGCGCGGTCAACACCGAGAACATGGGCTTCAAGGAGGCCGGGGTCCAGCTCACCGACCGCGGATTCGTCAAGGTGAACCTGGCCACCCTCGAGACCACCGCCCCCGGCGTCTACGCCATCGGCGACGTGGCGGGCCCGCCGATGCTGGCGCACAAGGGGAGCCGCGAGGGGGTGTTCGTGGCCGAGCTCATTTCCGGGCACAAGCCGGCCGCCATCAAGTACGACAACATCCCCGGCGTCACCTACTGCCACCCCGAGGTGGCGAGCATCGGCCTGACCGAGGAGCAGTGCAAGGAGAAGAAGCTCGACCACCAGGTGGGCCGCTTCCCCTTCAGCGCCAACGGCCGGGCCCGCGCCTCCAACGAGACCGATGGATTCGTCAAGATCATCCGCGGCAAGAAGTACGGCGAGATCCTCGGCGCCCACATCGTCGGGAGCCACGCCTCCGAGATGATCCACGAGCTCGCCGTCGCCCGCGAGAACGAGTTCACGGTCGAGGAGGTCGACCTGGCGGTCCACGCACATCCCACCCTGTCGGAGGCGATCGCCGAGGCGGCGCTCGATTCGATGGGACGGGTGATGCATATCTGACGGGGCAGTGAACAGTGAACGGTGAACGGTGAACGGGCATCGCGATCCGGCCCCGTTCACCGTTATCCGTTGACCGTTCACCCTCCGGACACACGATGCCCGACGAACCGCTCCACAACATGGCCGGCGAGCCCCTCCCCGAGGGGATCGACCTCTTCGCCCTCGGTGTCCGCGCGCTCGGCTTCGCCTCCTCGGTGGGGGCCACGGCCATCGCCATCGTGCTGTGGGGGGTGCAATCGCTCGTGCCCGCCGCGCCGCCCGGCGCCGGCCCGGTGGCCGGGCCGGCCTTCTACCTCCTGGTGCTCGGCACCCCGGCCGCGATGGCGCTGGCCGGCGCCACCTGCTGGTTCCTGCTCCGCCCGGTGGAGTCGTACTTCCGCCGCGGCGGCCTCGCGATGGTGAGCGCCTTCCTCTCGTTCGTCGTCTCGCTCGTCACCCTCCCGGCGAGCGCGCTCCTCGGGCGCCCGGGCCTGCTGGCCGCTTCGCTGCTCTTTGCCGTCGCGATGGTGCTCTTCGGCCGGAGCCTCCGCCGCTGGGGGCGGACGGCGTGACGCGGACCCTCCGGGTCATCGACCTGGGCCGGCGGCGGTACGGCGACGCGCTCGAGCTGCAGCGGGGCCTCTGCCGCGGCCGGGTGTCGGGCGCCATCGCCGAGGACCTCCTCCTCCTCGTGGAGCACGACGCCGTCGTGACGCTGGGGCGCGGCACCCGACCTGAGAGCCTGCCGCTCCCGCCCGATGCCCTCCGACAGCGCGGCATCGACGTGTTCGAGGTGGAGCGCGGGGGCGACGTGACCTGTCACGAGCCCGGACAGCTCGTCGGATACCCGATCCTCGACCTGCAGGGCCATCGCCCCGACCTGCATTGGTACCTCCGCGAACTGGAGGGTGCGCTCATCGATGCGCTCGCCACGCTCGGCGTGGAGGCCGGACGCGAGCCGGGCCGCACCGGCGTGTGGGTGGGGGGACGCAAGGTGGCGAGCATCGGCATCCACGTGAAGCAGTGGGTGACGCTCCACGGCTTCGCCCTCAACGTCACCAACGACCTGCGCGGCTTCGACTCGATCGTGCCGTGCGGCATCCAGGGCGTCGAGATGACGTCGGTGGCGCGTGAGGTCGTGCGCAGGGGCGGCGACCCGACGGCGCTCTGGGACCGGGCCCGCGAAGCGGTGGTCGGGGCGCTCGGGCACAGGTTCGACCGCTCCCCGGTCCCCGGTACCCTCGAGCGCGCCCTCGCCGCGCCCCTGGTGGCCGCGACGCATTGACGGATCGGCCCTCCGGCGTTAGGCGTCGGCGGGTGGGCCAGTTGATTTCCCCCGGAGCCCGGTCTTTAGTTAGAGCCATGGCAGACGGGACGAAGCGATCTCCGGCGCAGGCGGCCGACGAGAAGCTGGCGGACATCCAGAAGGCCGCAGGCAGCTGGGCCCGCGAGGTGCCGACGGCGCTGCAGCCGGCGGTGCGGGCCGTCTGCATCCGGCTGGCGGAAATGGTGGCCGACCAGCGCCATTACCTGGCCCCGCTCCCGAGCGCGCAGGAGTCGGAGCGGGAGCAGATGCTCAAGCTCCTCGTCGAGCGCCTGACGTCGAAGGCGGCCGTGGCAGGGATCGAGCAGGAGCTCAAGGACCTGAGCGAGATGGAACTCCGGGCCACCGGCTCCTGGTCGCTGGTCCCGACCGCGCAGTCGGAGTGGATCAACACCGCCATCGGGTTCCTCGACCAGCGGGGGAAGGCATTGCCCAAGCCCGAGCAGCCCGATCCTTACTGGGCGGACGACCTCGTGGCCGGCGTGGTGGCGTCGGTGCGCGCCGTGATCGGCGTCGATGAGCTGCAGGCCCGCACCGAATCGCAGTTCGGCCGGGGGAAGCAGGTCGCGGAGGAGTAGGCGGGGGCAAGCGAGGGAAGGCGCAGGAAAGCGGGGGAAGGCAACGGAAGGTGATGGAGCGCCACGAGGAGCCCGGGACATTGTGTCCGGGCTCCTTTCACATCTCGCTACCGCCTTCCCGCCGTTCCGCCTGACCGCCCTACCGCCGCCCCGCCATCATCTCGAAGAACCGCCCGAACACCCGGATCCCGTCCCAGACCTGCGACAGCGTCACCTTCTCGTTGGGGGCGTGAAGCCGGTCGTCGGGCAGGCCGATGCCGGTGAGCAGGACCGGCGCCCCGCCCTGCGCCAGCGCCGTGACGACCGGGATCGACCCGCCGGCGCGCACCGCGACGGTAGGCCGGCCCACGACCTCCTGGAACGCCCGGTCGAGCACCGCGAAGGCCGGCGCGTCGACCTCGACCTGCACCGGCTCGCCGGAGTGGAGCGGCACGACCTTCACGTCGGCCCACTTGGGCGTCACCCGCTTGACCGCGAGCGCGAGCTGGCGGTAGACCTTGGCCGAGCTGTGGCCGGGCACCAGCCGGAGGCTCACCTTGGCCACGGCCTGGCACGGGATCACGGTCTTGGCGCCCTCGCCCACGAATCCGCCACGGATGCCGTGGATCTCGAGCGTGGGCAGCGCCCAGAGGCGCTCGTGGATGCTGTACTTCTGGAGCCCGGTGAGCGCCCTGGCGGTCACCTGCTTCTTCAGGTAGGTGCGCCGGTCGAACGGGAGCTTCTTCCAGCCGGCCAGTTCCGTGCGGCTCGGGCGCCGCACCGCCTCATAGATCCCCGGGACCTTGATCCGGCCGCTGGCGTCCTTGAGCGCGGCGAGGATCCGGACGGTGGTCTCGATGGCGTTCGGCGCCACCCCGCCGTATTCGCCCGAGTGCAGGTCGCTCTCGGCGGTCCGCACCTGGATCTCGGCGTATGCCAGCCCCCGGAGCGCGGTGTACACCGCGGGCACGCCGGGCGCGTAGTAGCCCATGTCGGCCACCACCACCGCGTCGGCCTTGGTGCGCCACGGCTCGGCCTTGAGGCGATCGAAGATGACCCGGCCGCCGCATTCCTCCTCGCCCTCGATGATGAAGTGCACGTTGAGCGGCGGGCGCCGGTCGGCGTCGAGCACCGACTCGTACGCCTTGAGGAGGGTGAACACCTGGCCCTTGTCGTCGACCGCGCCCCGGGCGTAGAGGTTGCCGTCCCGCACGGTCGGCTCGAACGCGCCGGTGACCCACTCCTCGAGCGGCTCGGCCGGCTGGACGTCGTAGTGACCGTACAGCAGCACGGTCGGGGCGCCCGGCACCTTGGGGCCCTCGGCCCAGATCGTCGGGTGCCCCTTCCCCTCCAGCAGTTCCACCACCGGGCATCCGAGGCGGCGCAGGTGGTCCATGACCCAGTCCGCCGCGCGCCGGCAGTCCGCAGCGTGGTCGGGCAGCGTGCTGATGCTGGGGATGCGGAGGAATTCCTTGAGCTCGCCGAGGAGGCGGGCCTGGTCGCGGGTGGCGATGTCGTTGGGCATGGGAGCGAGGTCGGCGAGGGGCGGATCGAGGACGGAACGAACCCATCGAACCTACAGCGGGGCACGTCGGAGGCAAGTGGCGTGCGGCTGCGACGCTCCTAGCGGCGGTCGGTCCCGCGGGTACATTGGCCTCCATGTACTCCACCGCCCAGTTCCGGGTCTTCGGCGCGAGCCCCTCCGAGCGGCGCCTGGTGCGCGCCCGGCAGCTGGCGCGGGACGGGCGCTCGGCCGAGGCGGAGGACGCCTACCGGGCCATCCTGGTCGAGGATCCCGGCGGCAGGAAGGCCTGGGGCGAATACTTCGAGTGGTTGCGTTCCGAACGGCGGCACGACGACGCGCTCTTCCTGGCGGAACGCGCGGCGACGCACTTCCCGGGCGAGGCGTTCGCGCTGGCGCTCGTCGGCGCGGCCCAGGTGGAGCTCGGCCGTTACCGGGACGGCCTCGCCGCCCTCGAGCGCGCCGCCGAGGCCGACCCCGACCTCGGGCTCGTGTGGCACGAGACCGGCTACGCCGCGTGGCGCCTGGGCGAGTCCTCACGCGCGCTGCTGGCGGTGGACCGCGCCTTCGCGCTCGACCCCCACGGCGCCACCCTCTTGCTGCGGGGCAGGATCCTCCGCGATGCCGGTCGCTACATCGCCGCCGAGGTGGCATTCACCGGCGCCATCGAGGCGGCGGAGTTCCCCGAGCAGCGCCGGGAGGCGGAGCGCCAGGTCGCGATCGCGCGGCGGTGCGCGGCGTTCCCCGGCAGCAAGCCGGCCACCCTGCCCGCCACCCGCCGATGGTTCGCGGAGACGGGCGGTGCGGTCCTCACCTCGCCCGGCGGCGACGGAACGCCGGCGGACGCGGACCTGCTGCGGGCGTTCGCCGACCTGGCGCGCGAGGAGGGATGGCGCTTCACCGCCATCCACGCCACCGACGGGTGGCCCGGCTGGCAGGCGCTGGCGCGGGCGCTGAGCCTGGCGCTGCTGCCGGTGACCGACCACGCCGAAGAGATCCCGCTCGTGGTGACGCGATCGCCGGCGATGGGCGGGCTCAAGTGGGAGATGGCCGTGGCGCGCCTGGCGGAGGCGCCGGTGGGGATGAGCTTTGCGCTGTCGTGCCCGGCCGAAACGTCCGGCGCCGACGTCGTCGGGATGCTGGAGGGCACCGAGCGGTGTCACGTGGACCTGGCGGCTGCGCAGGAAGCGGTGCGCCACCCCTCCTCCCGCCTGGCGGCGCGGAAGGTCAGCGCCTGAGGGCGGGCTCGACCGCTGCGGAGTCGGCCAGGGCGGCCTGAAGTCTCAGGAACGCGCTGTCCGCCGGCGCACCGCGCACCAGCGACCGGAGGTCCGCCACGGTCCGCGCCACGTCCCGGCCGCACACGCCAT
>DATIEF010000086.1:0-9535 GCA_035455865.1 Gemmatimonadales bacterium
GGCCGAAGGGGAGGACGTCGAGCGCTCCCCCCAGCCCCTCGAACCGGGTGAGCGCGATGAGCCAGGTGCCGTCGCGCAGCTGGCACAGCCCGAGCCGGGCGTCGCGATGGGCCAGGTCGATCGGATGGCCGGGGGACCGGATGAACGGATGGACCTCGCCGTCATGCCAGAGCACCAGCGGGAACGACTGGAACGCGAGGCGGACCCCCGCTCGCCGCACCGTGGCAATGCTCTCCGCCGGGACGAACCGGAGCCCTCCCGGCCGGTCCTGCACGATCGTGGCCGCGAGCGGTCCGCCTCCCGGGCCTCCGTGCTCCACGCTGTCGCTGACCACCCAGCCCCACGGCCCGGCATACTCGAACTGTCCGGCATTGAGCGCGACTTCGGCGTCGGGCGGGGCCGAGTCGATCGTCCAGCGCTTCGTGAAGTCGGAGTCTTCGCCGGCGGCGAGTTCGAGCCGTGCCCGGCGCGGGTCGAACGTCACCAGGATACCGGAGACGCGCCACGCCTCGCCGGGGCCCGAGAGACGGATGGTGCCCCAGCGGATGCCGGTGGCGCCGGCACGCCACACGACCGCGCCCGCCACGCGCACATCGGCCGAGTCCCACCGCACCGGGGCGGAATCTGCCCGCCACCAGGTGGTCCATTGTCCGTGCGACTCGACTGACAGCGTCGACGGCGATTGCCAGGCAGCCAGCGGCCGGCAAATGGTGAACGCCAATAACAGCAGTGGGACCACGGAGTACACGGAGGCCGCGGAATCCCGTACGCCCGACCACACCCACTGGCTTTCCTCCGTGCCTCGTAGCCTGTCCTGAGCGGAGCGAAGGATGCTACTCCGTGCCCTCCGTGGTCCCACGCTTGTCTGGCAGCTCACTCCGCAGCGAGCATCGGCTGGTACGCGCCCAGCTTCTCGCGGCGCGCCCGGAGCGCATCGAGCTCCCCCTGCGAGAACGCCCACGACGATCCCCGCAGCTTGTCCTCGTCGACCGAGAGATAGCCGAGCACCCGTTCGCGGACCATCGCGTACTGCCGGGGGGTGAACCCGCCCGCGGCCCCCGCGAGGACGAACACCGAGTCCCGCGGGTTGGCCGGTGGCGTCGGCTCGGTGTCGGCCGCCGCGGCGGCGGCGCCGGCCCGCATCGTGTCCACCCCGCACTGCTGCTCCGCCTGGCCCATCCGCGCCTGTTGCGCCTGCATCATCTGGTTCGCGTCGCCCGCGCCCATCAGCTGCCGCAGCGTGTCGGAGAGCGCCATCACCGTGTTCATGTCCTGCCGCTGCCCGGCGGCCTGCATCCGGGCCTGCAGGTCCTTCATCCGCGCCTTGACCGCCGGGTCGTTCATCCGCGCCTGCATCGACTGCGCCTGCTGCTGCGCCTGGGCCTGGTCGCCCGCGGTGGCGCGGCGGGTGCAGTCGCTCGCGGCGGCCTGCTGCGCCTTCCGTGCCGAATCGCGAGCCGTCCACTCCCTGAGCGCCTGCTGATACGACGCCTCGCGCCGGCGGTATCCGGCGGCGATCCGCGGACCCTCCCGCTGTTCCACGGCGAATGCCCGGAGGGCGGCATCGAGCCGGGCGGGGGTGAGTTCGAGCACCGTCTCGTCGTAGGTGACGGGCTTGGCCGCCGACCCGCCGCTTCCACCCGGCAGGCGGACCTTGGGCAGCGCCGGCTTCCGGGGGAACTGCGCGCGGGCGACGGCGGGGAGTGCTGCGGCCATCAGCACCACGAGGACCACGCGAGCGACCGACCGGGACATCGTGAGCTCCGAAAGTGGGGTGAAGGGCAGATAAGCTATCGCGCCGGGCCGCAGGTGGCGAGAGCACCGCGCGGCAGTACCTTCATCTTCATGCCTCGCGCCAGCCGCCGAGATCCCCTGCAGGTCATCCCCGGCATCGGGCCGTCCCTTGCGGCCGACCTCCGCCGCCTCGGCGTCCGCCGCGTCTCCGACCTCCGGCGCCGGGACCCTGAGCGGATGTACCGGCGGCTCGAGCGCCTGACCGGCTCGCACCAGGACCGGTGCGTGCTCTACACCTTCCGTTGTGCGGTGTACTACGCCCGCACGCCGAAGCCAGCCGCCCGCTGGCTCCGGTGGTGGAACTGGACCGACGAGCGGATGCCGCGCGGCGCGGGGCACTGATGCGCGATCTCCAGGGGTGCCGCGTCCTCATCACCGGCGGGGCCCGGGGCCTCGGGCGCGCGCTGGCCGTGGCGTTCGCGGACCGCGGGGCGCACCTCGTCCTGGTGGACCTCGACCAGGTGGCCCTCGATGCCACCGCCGCCGAGCTCCGCGCCGAGGGCCGGTCGGTGACCGCCTATGCGTGCGACGTGACTGACGAGGACCGCGTACTCGTCCTCCGCGACCAGGTCCTGGCGGACGGACCGATCGACGTGCTGGTCAACAACGCCGGGACCGTGGCGGGGGGCGCCTTCCTCGACGTGCCCGCCGCCAGGCACCGGCGTACGATCGACGTGAACGTCGCGGGGCTCGTGGCCATCACCCACGCATTCCTCCCCGCGCTCATTGCCCGCCCGCGCGCTGCGATCCTCAACGTGGCGAGCGCCTCCGCCTTCCTGGCCCTTCCCTGGGGCACGACCTACGCCGCCAGCAAGTGGGCGGTCCTCGGCTTCGGTGAGTCACTGGCGGAGGAGCTCCACGAGACCGGGCACCGTCACGTCCGCATCACCGCGCTCTGCCCGAGCTACATCGACACCGGGCTCTTCACCGGCGCCCGCCCGGCCCGGCTCACCTGGCTCCTGTCGTCCAGGAAGGTGGCGGAACGGGCGGTGCGGGCGGTGGAGCGCGGTGAGGCTCGGGTCATCCTCCCCTGGACGGCGGCGCTCCTCGTCTCCGGGCTCGGCTGGCTCCCGCGCGGTGCGTTCCACACGATCGCGCGGTGGTTCGGCGTTTCCTCCAGCATGAGAGAATGGAAAGGGCGAGACCCGTGACCCACCTGGTGCGGCTCATCGACCACCTGGCCTGGGCCGACGAACGCACGCTCGCGGCGCTCCGTGGTGCCCCGAGACCCGACGCGTCGGTCGTCGATCTCTACGCCCACATCCTCGGCGCCGAGTGCGAGTGGCTCGCCCGGATCGAGGGGCGGAAGGCCGAGGCGGCCGTCTGGCCGAAGCTGACGCTCGAGGAGTGCGCCGCACTTGCCGGGCGGAACGCGGCGGCGCTCCGGGCATTCGTGGCCGGCCTGGGCGCGGCCGACCTCGGGCGGCAGGTGACCTACCGCAACAGCGCCGGACTCGAATTCACGTCGACCGTCGAGGACATCCTGCTCCACGTGGCGCTGCACGGGGCGTATCATCGGGGGCAGGTGGCCCGGGCGCTGCGCGAGGGCGGGGCCGTTCCCAATGCGACCGATTACATCGCGTTCATCCGAGGGGCACCCGCCGCGCGGCGCTGACTGACGAGGGGCGGGTCAGGGCGTTATTTTCCATCCCGATCCCGTCGGTGGCCGCCGTCGGGGAACGGCTCCATACGCATCCACCCAGGACCACCCATGTCGCACAGGTTCGTCGCACTCACCGCCCTGGCGCTCGCCACCGCGCCCACGCTCGCCGCACAGGCGCCCGCGCCGCCGCCCACCCTCCGGCGCCTCGAGTTCCAGGGCGACCTGGGCTACGTGGCCACCGGTGGGAACACCGAGGTGACCACCTACAACATCGGTGAACGGGTGGCGTTCCGGCCCGGGCGCTGGGTCTTCGCCCAGACGTTCAGCGTCATCTACGGCAAGAGCAAGGGCGTCGTCAACGCCAGCTCGATCTCGGCGGGCGTCCGCGGCGACTACGGCTTTGCCCCGAAGGCAGCCGTGTACACCCTGGGCAAGTTCGCGCACGACTCGTTCGCCGGCATCAAGAGCCGGTGGGAGGAGTCGGTCGGTCTCTCGAGCAAGGTGCTCGACTCGGCCCTCGACCAGTTCTCCTTCGAACTCGGTATCGGCCTCATCCAGCAGACGCCCTCCCAGGCCGGCGGGGCCTCCCGCGACTTCGTCTCGGCCCGCACCGCCGGGGTGTATCGCCACAACTTCTCCAAGACCGCGTACGCCCAGCAGTCGGTGGAGGTGCTGCCGAACCTGAAGCAGGGCGACGACTACCGGATCAACAGCGAGACCGATGTGGTGGCGCCGATCGACAGCCATATCGCATTGAAGAGCGGGCTGGTGATCCACTTCGACAACCTCCCGGAGCCGGGGTTCAAGAGCACCGACCGGGTGTTCACATCAGGGCTGCAGATCACGTTCTGAGCGAGGGCCCGACCCCAACTGGAGGCGCCAGATGCTCAAGGAATTCAAGGCGTTCGCGCTGCGCGGCAACGTGGTGGACATGGCGGTCGGCATCATCATCGGCGCGGCGTTCGGCGCCATCGTGAAGAGCCTCGTCGACGACGTGCTGATGCCCCCCCTCGGCGCCCTGATCGGCGGGGTCGATTTCTCCAGCCTCACGTTCACGCTGCGCGAGGCGAGCGCCGGCACCCCCGCCGTGGTCATCCGCTACGGGGTGTTCCTCAACACCGTCGTCAGCTTCCTCATCGTGGCGTTCGCGGTGTTCCTCCTCATCCGGGTGATGAACCGGATGCTCAAGCACGAGGAGGCCCCCGCGGCGCCGACCACGAAGGACTGCCCCTTCTGCCTGACGAAGGTCCCGCTCAAGGCCACCCGCTGCGCGGCCTGCACCTCGGAGATCAGGTGACGCTCCGCTGGCCGGTGGCTGCGCTGGTGCTCGCGGCGGCGTGCGGACGCCACGCCGCGCCGGCGCGTCCGGCGCCGCCCGCAGCCCCGATCGCCGCCGAGCGGCTCCGGAACGCCGTGTACCGCCTCGCCTTCGACCCGACGCGGACGATCCACCTGGTCGATGGCGCCGCGACCGACGGCTCCGAGCTCGACGGCACGATGGTCATCTCCACCCGGATGCTCGACTCGATCGCCCGGGGCACCCTGCCCGACGGCCGGGCCTCCGCGGCGGTGGTCCTCATGACCCAGGCCGGCGGCACCGGCACCTTCTACGACCTGGCGCTCGTGGCCGACAGCGCCGGGACGGTGAGCGACCTAGCCACGGTCGGCATCGGCGACCGCATCGTCCTCAAGGGCCTCCGGCTCAACGGCGATTCGGTGACCGTGTCGCTGCTCACCCAGGGGCCGAAGGACCCGCAGTGTTGCCCCACCTTCGAGGTCACCCGGCATTTCGTGCTCGATGGCGGCCGGCTCCTGCCCACCGACCGGGTGATGCCGGTGGACAGCCGATGATCCGCTACGAAGTGATGCTCGAGGTCGAGCCCCAGTTGACCGCCGGCCTCGAGGACTACATGCGCGGCAAGCACATCCCCGAGATCCTGGCCACGGGGTGCTTCGAAGACATCCGCTTCGAGCAGGCCGGGGAGGGCCGTTTCCGCACCAGCTACCACGCCGCCACCCCGGCCGATCTCGAGCGGTACCTCTCCCGGCACACCAGCGGCTTCCGCGCCAGCCTACTCGAATACTTCCCCCGGGGCGTCACCGCGGTGCGGGAGACGTGGACCGAACTGGAGACGTGGACGAGATGATCGTGCATCGCCGTTCCCTGCTCGTCCTCGCGGCGCTCGCCGCCGCCCAGCCGGTGCTCGCCCAGCGCCCCGCCCTCGCGCCCCGCGCCCTCGAGGTCAAGTACGTCCGCGACGCCGAGGAGTACGCCACGCTGACGCGGATGGTGTACCGGATGGCGGGTCGGTCGGTGGCCGAGCAGGCCGTCAAGCTCCCCCACGGCACCGTGTGGGCCGTGGTCCTCGACCTCGACGAGACGGTACTCGACAACTCCCCCTACCAGCTCGAGCGCGCCGCGTACGGCCTCCCCTTCGACGGGCCGTCGTGGAGCGCGTGGGTGACGCGCGCGGAAGCGGGCCTTGTCCCCGGCGTGGCGGACTTCATTTCCGGCGTCCGGCGCCTGGGCGGCCGGGTGGCGTGGGTCTCCGACCGGTCGGCCGCCGGGCGTGACCCCACCCGCGCAGTGCTCATCCGCGACGGCATCTGGCGCGACGGCGATCTCCTCTGCCTCAAGGACGGCCCCGCCGACTCCACCAAGGTCCTTCGCCGCACCGAGATCGCCACCGGCCACGGGACCTGCGCCTGGTCCGCCGGACCGGCCCGCGTGCTCGCCTTCATCGGCGACCAGGTCAAGGACGGCCCCGGGCGCGGCGACTTTCCCGGACCCGGCGAACCCGACTCCGCCGCCGGCGCCGACTCGGCCTTCGGCACCCGCTCGTTCATCATCCCCAACCCGACCTACGGGAGCTGGACCGACAAAGTCACCCGGCTCGGGCCCTGAGTTGCGCCGCCTCGCGCTGGGACTCCTCCTCCTCGCGGCCCCGTCCGCGGCGCTGGCGCAGGACGCCGATACCCTCCCGGCGCCCACCGGCGTCGCCGCCCAGCTCTTCCGCCGCTACGCCGACCGCGTGGCCAAGGTGGAGGTGCTCGAAGTGGGCTCGGGCGCCAAGGCGCTCACCGGCTCCGCCTTCTTCGTGAGCGGCGACGGGCTCCTCATCACCAACTACCACGTCGTCGCACGCCTGGTGCGCGACCCCGACAGCTACCAGGTCCAGCTGATCGACCACGCCGGCACCATCCGCTCGGCCGACGTCCTGGTGGTGGACGTGGTGCACGATCTCGCGGTCCTCGAGACCGACCCCCGCCCGGGCGACCCGTACTTCACCTTCGCCACCGACTCCCTCGACCACGGACAGCGCCTCTACGCGCTGGGACACCCGCTCGAGCTGGGCCTCGCCATCGTCGAGGGCACCTACAACGGGCTCCTGCGGCACTCGCTCTACCCCCGCATCCACTTCACCGGCGCGCTCAATCCGGGGATGAGCGGCGGCCCCACCATCGACGCCGCGGGCCGCGTGGTGGGGATCAACGTCTCGACCGCCGGGAACGAGGTGAGCTTCCTCGTCCCCGGCACCCGCGCGGCGGAGCTCGTGGCCGAGGTGGAGGCGCCCGGTTACCGCGCCCCCGACGACCTTGCCGCCGAGGTGGCCCGGCAGCTGCGAGTCTACCAGCGGAGTTACCTCAGCACGCTCTTTACCCGCGCGGTGCCCGTCACCCAGCTCGGCGGCGCCACGCTCCCGACCGACCCCGCCCCGTACTTCAACTGCTGGGCCGACGCCGACAACGACCCCGACGCCCCGTACCAGAGCGTGGTCCACCGCTGCTCGACCGACGACGAGGTCTTCCTGGCGGAGGACCACTGGTCCGGCGTCATCGAGTTCCAGCACCGTGTCCTCACCGCCGACGGGATGCCGGCCGCGCAGTTCTATCGGATCTACCAGGACGCGTTCGCCGAGGGCACCGATGCGCTCGACGACGGCGGCGATGACGTGACCGACTTCCGGTGCACCACCCGGAACGTCCGCCAGGGCGGCGCCCGCTGGCGCACCGCCTTCTGCGTCCGTGCCTACACCCAGCTCGATGGACTCTACGACGCCGTGTTCCGTGCCGCCCTTCTTGGCCGCGCCGACACCGGCGTCATCACCGAGCTGACCCTCTCGGGCGTGACCTACGACAACGCCGTCGCGGTCAGCCGTCGGTTCTTCGGGCTGGTCAAGTGGAAGCCGTAGCCTTCGTCGAGGTCCTCGACCGGCGCGGACAGGTCCGGGCGCGGCAGCCGATCACCGAGCTGCCCGCCGGCATCGGCCGCGATTATCACAACGCGGTGATCCTCGACGACCGCTGGGCCTCCGCCGTCCACGCCCGGCTCGATCGCGACGCGGAGGGGCGCCTCTTCGTTGAGGACGCGGGAAGCGAGAACGGCCTCTACCGGGCCGGCGGCGGCGGACGCGTGCGCCAGGTGCCCGTCACCGGCACGACCGTCGTGCGGGTGGGGCGTACCTTCCTCCGGATCGTCGATCCCGGCCAGCCGGTGCCTCCCGCGCTCCGGTATGGCGCCCGGCTCCCCGGCCTCGACGGCTGGCTGGAGACGCCGGCGGTGGCGTTCACCGCCGCGGCGCTCGTCGCCGGCGCCGCGGCCTGGGAGGCGTGGGTCGAACACGGCGACCCGTCCGCATCGTCCAACGTGGTCGTCGCCACGGTGACGGCCGTCGGCCTCCTCGCCGCGTGGGCCGGGGCCTGGGCCTTCGCGGGCCGGGGTTCGTCGCCGGGGGGCCGGTTCCTCGGCCACCTCTCCGTCGCGGCGGCGGCGGCGCTCGCCTTCCTGGGGGTGGTCACAGCCGCCGAGTACGCGGCGTTCCTGTGGCCGGGCGCCGAGATCGCCGGCGTGGTCACGTTCACCGCGGCGGTGCTGCTGCTTGCGGCGCTCTTCGCCGGTCACCTCCTGCTCAATACCAGGCTCCGGCGCGGCCGGCTCCTGGCCACGAGCGCGGCGATCGCCGTGACGGTGGTGACCCTCGCCGCCCTCTCCCTCTCCGGCTCGACCGACGCCGACAGCGGCTTCTCCAGCACCCTCAAGCCGATGCGCGCCTCGCTGATCCCGGCGGAGGATGCCGGCCGATTCTTCGACGCGCTGCCCGCCCTCAAGGCGCAGGTCGACTCGATGGCGAACGACACGACGTAAGCGGCATCGGAACCTTCCCGAGGGAGGGATAGAATGGGAACCCTCCCGAGCGGAGCGAGGGACCTACCTCGCAGACTCCCGAACCCAGCGTAGCAGGTCCCTCGGTCGCTCCGCTCCCTCGGGAAGGTTCTTGGCACCCGCCCGTCCGCTCCTCCCCTACCTTTCACCACATGCCCAATCCGCCCGTCGCCCCGCGCCGCCCGCACACCCACGAGAAGTTCGGCGAGGTGCGGGACGACCCCTGGTCCTGGCTGCGGAACAAGGAAGATCCCGCGGTGCGCGCGTACCTCGAGGCCGAGAACGCGTACGCGGAGTCTGAGCTGGCGCCGCTCCGTCCGCTGGAGGAGCGCCTGTACGGCGAGATGCTGGCGCGGATCAAGCAGACCGACCTGTCGGTGGCGCACCGCGACAACGGCTACTGGTACTACACCCGGACGGAGGAGGGGAAGCAGTACCCCATCCACTGCCGCCGGGCCGGCACGATGGAGGCGCCCGAGGCGGTCATCCTCGACCTCAACCTCCTGGCCGAGGGGCATCCGTACCTGGGGCTCGGCGCCATCGAGACCAGCGACGATAACCGGCTGCTGCTCTTCTCCAGCGACACCACCGGGTTCCGCGAGTACACCCTCCAGGTCAAGGACCTCGTCACCGGAGCGGTGCTCGACGACCGGATCGAGCACGTCGCCTCGGCGGCGTGGGCGGCGGACTCGCGCACGATCTTCTACGTGATCGAGGACCACGCCAAGCGACCGTTCCAGCTCTGGCGGCACCGGCTGGGGCAGGCGACGGACACGCTGGTCTACGAGGAGACCGACGAGGTCTTCCGGATCGGGGTGGGCCGCGGCCGCAGCCGGCGCTTCCTCTATCTCGGCATCAACAGCTTCACCACGTCGGAGGCGCGGTGCGTCCCTGCCGACCGCCCCGAGGGCGAGTGGCGGGTGATCGTGCCGCGTGCGCCCGGGCGCGAGTACGACGTGGACGACCGGGGCGAC
>DATIEF010000087.1:0-5270 GCA_035455865.1 Gemmatimonadales bacterium
CTCCGGATGAAGGCGAGCATCACGCCCGTCGGGTCGAGGGCGGGATGGGACTCGTCGGCCAGTGAGTAGGTGAACGGGTACGGGCTCCCGCCCGCAGCGTCGACCGCAAAGAGGTCGCCCTGGCCTCCCTGGCCGTCGGCCGCGAAGACCACGTAGGTCTGCCTCCCGACCGCGATCCGGTTCTGGAGCGGGGTGAAGTGCTGGGTGCAGGCGGCGAGGGCGAGGAGGGCGAGGACGGGGAGCGAGGACTTGGTCATGGGGCGGAAATGTAGTGGCGAGGAGCGGGTCGCGAGTGGCGGGTGGGGGTCGGGGGACGCGTATCGAGACGCCGGCCACACCGCTCCACGTCGCCCGTCACCCGCTGGTCACTCGCAACTGGTCGCTCGTCACCCGCTCACGACCACATCCACCGCCATCCGCGCCTCCCGGGCCGCGGCGAGCTCCCGGGCCACGGCCTGGTGCGCCGGGTGGTCGATGTAGCGCCGCAGCGCCTCCTCGTCGTCGACCACCACGAGCAGCACGAAGGGCCACTCGGTCCGTCCCTCCGGGTCGCGGTTGACCCCGGTGTAGATGGCGCGGACCTCAGGGACGATGCCCTTGAGCGCCAGCAGCTTCCCGGCCAGGGCGCACTGCGCCTCTGGCGTGGTCTCCGGCTTCCAGCGGATGAGGACGGTGTGGTGGAGCATGATCGCCGGTGAGAGGTGAGCGGTGAGAGGTGAGCGGGAGGTGAACGGTGAACGGACAACGGTCAACGGTCAACGGTGAACGGTAAGGGGTGAACGGGAGGAGCGTGAGCGGGACGCCCGTCGACGACGCCCGCTTCGGGTCGTGCCATCCCGTTCACCGTTCCCTGTTCACACTTCACTCTTCACTTTTCACTCTTCACTGCTCACCGATCCAGTTGCGCCTTGAAGAACGCCACGATATCTCCCCACGCCTTCCCTCGGCTCGGCGTATCGTATCCTTTCCGTCCGGGCTTCAGGAATCCGTGGCCCGTGCCGGGATAGATCGTGTAGCGATACGCCTTCCCGAGCTTCCGGAGCATCGAATCGGTGGCGGGGACGGCGGCGCTGATGCGGGCGTCGTATTCGCCGTAGACGCCGAGGAGTGGCGCCTGGATCCGGGTCAGGCTCGCCGAGTCGGGGGTCTGCCCGTAGCAGACCACGGCGGCCTTGAGCTTCGGGTTGTTGGTGGCGTAGCGGAAGCTCTGGGTGCCGCCCCAGCAGAAGCCGATGACGCCGATGTCGTCCTTCCGGACCGCCGGGAGCGCATTCACGTAGTCGTAGGCGGCGCCGAGGTCGGCGGTGACGGCGGCGGGATCGAGCCCGGACACGAGCTTGACCCCCGAATCGGGGTCCGAGGGAGAGCGGCCGTACTTGCTCGAGAGGAGATCGGGCACGATGGCCACGAAGCCCTGCCCGGCGAGCGAATCCACCATCGTCGGCTCCCAGTCGGTGAGGCCGAAGATCTCGTGGATCACGATGATGGCGGGGGCCTTGTCCTTCCGCTCCGGATAGGCGACGTAGGCGTGCACCGAGTCGGCGCCGCGGTGGATCCAGACCCATTCGCCGTGGGTCGTCGGGTGGGGCGCATGCGGCGTCCGGGAATGCCAGGCGATGAACGGGATGCTGACCCCCGCCAGGAATGCGAGGGCGCCGACGGCGAGGTGGGTGGCGAGGCCGGATGTGTTGCGCATGGAAGCTCCTGCGGTGATGCGTTGGACGCTGGTCGTTGGTCGTTCGTCGTTGGTCGTCGACCAGCGGCCACACACCCGGCGTCCAACGACCATCGACCAACGACTAACGACTACTTCCCGAACAGCTTCGCCAGCACGCCGCTCTCCACGCTCCCCTGCAGCGCGGTCGCGAACTCGCCCATCGTCTGGTAGCGGTTGGCCGGGTCCCCGGCCAGCGACTTGGCGATGACGGCCTCGAGCGTGGCGGGGAGGTCGGGCTTGACCTCGCGCAGGTTCTTGGGCTGGCCGCGGAGCCGGGCGATCATCATCTCCTGCGCGCTCCGCCCGGTGAAGGGGAGCGCGCCGGTGAACATCTCGAAGCCGAGGACGCCGAGGGCGTAGATGTCGCTCCGGCCGTCGAGGGCCTTGCCGCGGATCTGCTCGGGGCTCATGAACTCCGGGGTGCCGAGCACGATGCCGGTGGCGGTGAGCTTCTGGACCTCGGGGCCAGCCTGGCGCTGCTTGGCGAGGCCGAAGTCCATCACCACCGCCCGGCTCGGGAACGGCCCCTCGGACTCGGGCACCAGCATCACGTTCTCGGGCTTGAGGTCGCGGTGGATGATCTCGAGCGAATGGGCGTGCTCGAGCCCGCGGCACATCTGGACCATGAGCGCGATCCCCTCCTCCACCGGCACCGGGCCGCCGCGGTTCTCGCGGTCGCTCAGGAGCTCGCCGGAGAGGAAGGGCATCACGAGGAAGAGGAGCCCGTCGGCGGTGGTGCCGAGCTGGTGGATCGGGCAGACGCTGGGGTGGCTCAGCTTCATCGCGAGCGCGGCCTCGCGCTTCAGCCGCTCGGCGGAGGCCGGGTCGCTCGAGAGCTTGGGGCTCAGCACCTTGATGGCGACGGTCTGCGTGGTGGTCAGGTCGACGGCGAGGTAGACGTAGCTCATCCCGCCCTCGCCCAGCTTCTTGACCACCCGCCAGCGGTCCTCCAGCACCTGGTTCTGGAGGGTGCTGGCGCGGCTCGGCGTCGCCACGATCGGCTCGGGCCGGGACTCGGGCGGCGGCGTCGGGTCCTGCACCTCGACCAGGAGGGTGCCATCCGCGGCGCAGAAACGGTCGGTGGCGGAGTACATCCGCTTGCAGTTGGGGCAGCGGCGCATGGGCATCAGGCGCAGTACCGGTTGCGGCCATCGCGCTTGGCCTGGTAGAGCTTCGCGTCGGCCTGGGACAGGAAGGCGGTCACGTCGGTGGCGCGGCCGTCCGGATAGGTCGCGATCCCGATGCTCACCGTCACCTTCACCGCATGCGCCGGGTCGCCGAAGTCGTGCTCGGCCACCTTCTGCAGCACCCGCTCGGCGAAGTTGGCCGCCCCCACGGCGTTCGTCTCCGGCAGCATGATCACGAATTCCTCCCCGCCGTAGCGGGACACGAGGTCCACCGTCCGCTGCTCGCGGGTGAAGATGGCGGCGAGCTGGACCAGCACCGAGTCGCCCGCCGGGTGGCCGAAGGTGTCGTTGACGCGCTTGAAGTCGTCGATGTCGACCAGGAGGAGCGACAGCGACCCGCCGTAGCGGCCGGTGCGCTCGAACTCCGCCTCCAGCCGCGCCGCGAGCGCCCGGCGATTGGCCACCCCGGTGAGCGGGTCGGTCGTGGCCAGCTCCATCAGCTCGGCCCGGCTCGACGTGGCCTGCTCTAGGTCGTAGGCCTTCTCGAGCGCCGGCACCGCCGCGCGCAGCACCTCGCCCGCGAAGTCGGCGTCGACCTGGTTGAGCGGCAGCTCGTCCTGCGTGGTCCGCAGGAAGAAGACCCCGGTCGGGTGGCCGCGCGGGCGGAACGGCATCGCGATGGCCGACCGGGTGGCGATGAAGCGCCCTTCCGCCTTCCAGCGTTCCCGCATGTCGGTGAAGAGCGGGTCGGACTTGATGTCCGGCACCAGCACCACGGCGTCCCGGGCAAGTGCCGCGCGGATCTCGGGGTACCGCGCCAGGTCGACCGGGAGGTCGTGGAGCAGCGGGTTCTCGTAGGCCGCCATCACGGTGCCGGTGCGGCCGTCGGCGTTGACCAGGACCACCGAGCATTCGGCGATCTTGAGCCCCCGCGCCACCCGCTTGACCAGCACCTGGAAGATCTCGGCGGGCCGGACCGCACTGGAGATCTCCCGGAGGATCTCGAGGACCTCCTCGCGGGAGCGCGCGGCGGCGCGCGCGAGGTTGAGTTCGCGGCCCACCCGCAGGTGCGCCTTGACCCGGGCCAGGAGCTCCCGGACCCGGAAGGGCTTGGCGATGAAGTCGCTGGCGCCGAGCCCCAGGGCCCGGACCGTGGCCTCCTCGGGCGGCATCGACGAGATCATCAGCACCGGCAGGTCGCGCCGCCGGGGGTCCTGCTTGATCCGCTCGAGGAGCTGGAGCCCGTCGACCTTCGGCATCATGATGTCGAGGAGGAGCAGGTCGGGGTCGTCGCTGACGAGGCGCTCGAGCAGGTTCTCCGCGTTGGGGACGCAGATCACCTCGTAGCCGTTCTCCTTGAGGATCCAGGTCAGCGTGCGGGTGAGCGCCTGGTCGTCGTCGGCGACCATGATCCGGTGGGCGGCGGTCATCCGCGCACCAGCCGCTCGAACACCGCCGGGTCGACGTTGCCGCCGCTCACGATCGCCGCCGCGGGGCCGTCGAGGGGCACCCGGCCGGCCAGGAGCGCCGCCACCGTCACCGCGCCCGAGGGCTCCACCGTGAGCCCCATCTCCTCGTGGAGCGCCCGCACCGCGGCGCCGATCTCCTCCTCCGACACCTGGACGACATCCGAGACCAGCTCGCGGATGATGGGGAACGTCAGGGCGCCGATCGACGGGGTCTGGAGCCCGTCGGCCATCGTGTCCACCCGCGGGAGCCGCACCGGCCGGCCGGCGGCGATCGCGGCGGAGAGCTTGGCGGCGCCGGAAGGCTCCACCGCGATGACCCGCGCGCCGGGCTTCAGGCCGCGCACCGCCACGCAGGTGCCGGCGAGGAGCCCGCCGCCGCTCACCGGCGCCAGCACCGCCGTCACCTCCGGCATCTCGTCCATGATCTCAAGCGCGCAGGTCCCCTGCCCCGCGATGACGTCGGGGTGGTCGTAGGGGGGGATGAGGACGAGCCCTTCATCCGCGGCCAGCTGGAGCGCGCGGTCCATCTGCTCGGCGGAGCGCGTCTTCCCGGCGAACACCACCTCGCCGCCGAGCCGCCGGACCCCCTCGACCTTGACCGTCGGCGCCGACTCGGGCATCACCACCACCGCGCGGACGCCGAAGTGATGCCCGGCGAAGGCGATGGCCTGGCCGTGGTTCCCCGACGACGAGGTGACCAGGCCCCGGGCGCGCGCCACCGGCTCGAGCCGACGGACGGCGTTCATCGCCCCGCGGATCTTGAACGCCCCGATCGGCTGGAGGAACTCCGCCTTGAGCGCCACCGGGGGCCCCAGCCGCCGCGCGAGGAACGGCGCGTCGAGGAGCGGCGTCCGGACGGCCACCCCGGCAAGGCCCTCCGCCGCCTCGCGGAGGGCCTCGAGCGTCACGGCGACGGTCGCGCTGGCCAAGGTAACGGGCACTCCCGAACGGGTGGAA
>DATIEF010000088.1:0-5820 GCA_035455865.1 Gemmatimonadales bacterium
CGACCGTGGGGCCGGTCGGGTTGTCGGTGCAGGTCACGAGCAGCAAGGCGGACGCGGCGACGAGGAGCTGGCGGCCGAGCGCACGGGCGCGGGAGGCCAGCAGGGCGCGGGGAGGCATAGGGCGCAAACTTACCGTCCGGAGCTCCGGTCGGCTACGGAGCCGGTCGCACCGGATCGGTGACGGGGATCACACACCCCCAAACGGAAGGGGCGGCGCAGGCGCCGCCCCGCACCATCCGCCGCCCGGCCCTGGCTCAGCGCCCGGCTGGCACCGGGGCCGGCGGGTTCCGCTTCCGGCGCTCCTCCGAGAGGAGCCACTGCTGCGGGACGCTCGCCAGGTTGCTCACCACATAATAGAGGTTGAGACCCGAGGCGAAGCGGAACCCGAAGAAGGTGAACATCACCGGCGCCATCCACATCATCATCTTGGCCTGCGGGTTGGGCGGCACCGACCGCTGGCCGATCCAGCTGAGCAGCAGCATCGACAGCCCGGTCACGAACGGGATGATGTGATGCGGGTCCGGCTGCGACAGGTCGGTGAACCACCAGAACGGCACCCCGCGCATTTCGATGGTGCTCTCGAACACGAAGAACAGCGCGAAGAGGATCGGCATCGGGATCAGCATCGGCAGGCAGCCGCCGAGCGGGTTCGCGTTGTGCTCCTTGTAGAGCTTCATCATCTCCTGCTGCAGCCGCGCCGGGTCGCTCTTGTGCCGCTCCTGCAGCACCTTCATGTGCGGCTGGATGGCCTGCATCGCCATCGCGGAGCGCATCGCCTTCTGGTTGAGCGGCCAGAGCACGATCCGGATGAGCATCCCCAGCAGGATGATCGCCAGGCCGTAGGAGATCCCCAGGTGGGTGTGCATCCACACGAACACCTGGCGGAAGAAGAGCGCGAACGGCCGGATGACGCTGCGGAAGCCGACGATCCCGTACGGGTTCACGTCGTCGAAGTCCTGCCCGATCGCCGAGAGGCGGTTGTACTCCATCGGGCCGGCATAGAGCTGGTATCCGAAGGTGCCCGGACCTGCCACCGGCTGCGACACCTCGAGCGCCGCCACACCGGCGTACTTCCCCGTCCCGGCGGGCACCACCGCCCGCGTCGCCGTCCACGGTGCGGCGGTGTCGGTGGCGAAGAGCCCGACCACGAAGTACTCCGACTTGGTGGCCACCCAGCGGAACGGCCCCGGCACTTCGCGCGAGGTGCCGGGGTCGATCTTGTAGAACGGGATGAGGTTGGTGCTCTTCCCCACGGCCTTGACCACCAGCGCGTGGGCCCGCCCGTTGGCGAGCGTGTCGGCCTCGGTGTTCGGGAGCCCGTCGCCCAGCCCGACCAGGAGGAACCCGCCGGTGGGGCCGAGGCCCTCCACCTTCCCCGCCACGTCGAAGCGGTAATCGCTCGAGCGGAAGGTGTAGCTGAGGGTGACGGTGACGCCGCCCTGCGACGCGGTGAACGCGAGGGGCGCCGTCCCGTTGGCCGGCACCGCGACGCTCGGGGTCGAGGGCGTGAACGTCCAGTCGGAGAGCGGCACGGTGTCCCGCCCCGACACCAGCGTCAGCGCGAGGAGCCCGCCGCCGGGGCGCACCAGCTCGACCGGGGTGCCGGGGACGGCATTCTTGGCCATCGAGGGATACGCGGGCAGCGTCGCCGAGATGAGCCGCGCGCCCCGGGTGCTGAAGGCGTAGCGGTAGAGCCCCGAGGTGACCACAACGGTGTCCTCGTGGGCGGGCGCAGGGGCGGAGGGGCGCAGGGACGCAGGGACGGAGGGACGCAAGGCCGCTGCCGCACCCTGCCCCGCTGTCCCGCTGCCCCGCTGTCCCACTGTCCCGCTGCCCCGCTGTCCCACTGCCCCACTGTCCCGCGGACCCACCGACCCACTGTCCGCCACCTGCGAGGTGACGGGCTTCGGCGGCGCCTTGAAGATCAGCGACGGCACCACCGCCACCAGCATCATCAGGAACACGGCCGCTATGATCCGACGATCCATCTTCAGGATTCTCGCGTCAGGGAACGGGGTCGAAACCGCCGGGATGGAACGGATGGCAGCGCAGGAGGCGCCGACCGCCGAGCCAGCTCCCGCGGAGGAGTCCGTAGCGGGCCACCGCCTCGAGCGCGTACTGCGAGCACGATGGCGTGAACCGGCACGACGGCGGGAACATCGGGGAAATGAACCGCTGGTAGCCGCGGATCAGGTACCAGCCGGCCAGGCGGGGCCAGTTCCGCAGGGAGACGGACGGACGCATGGTCGGATGGTCGCACGACTTCGCCGGCGCGCCCGATCCGTCCGTCCGCCCCTGCGCCTCTGCGTCCCCTACCCGCACAGGGCCTCCCGCCAGGCCAGGAGCTCGCCCCGGAGCACGGCGAACGGCGCCGCATACGCCTCCCGCCGCGCCCGCACCACCAGGTCCCACCCCGGCTGCGCCGGCCGGACCTCCCGCCGCCACACTTCGCGGATCCGCCGCCGCAAACGATTTCGGGCCACCGCGGAGAACTGAAAACGGGGAACGATCATCCCCATCCGCGGGTGGCCCGATGTGTTGTCCAGCCAGATCATCTCGAGGTGCGCCCCGCGCCGCCGGCGCCCGTGGGCCAGACAGCGGCGCAGCTCCGACGCCCGCGCGAGCCGGTCGGCCCGCAGCAGACGTTCCGTCGTCAGCGGCCCCCGTGCTTCGACGGCAGCTTCACCGTCAACTGCCTGCGACCCTTCTTGCGCCGACGGCTCAGGGTGGCGCGGCCCCAGCGGGTCGCCATCCGCGCGCGGAATCCATGCTTGTTGATCCGGCGCCGGTTGCGCGGACGATATGACGGCTTCATGGCTCTTTCCTGTCCTCCAGTGAGCCCGGAAAGCTAGATGGGTCAGCGAGTTGGAGCAAGGGGTGGCGAGTGGCGCGTGGCGGGAGCGACGCCCAAGCATGGTCGCCCATGGGATCTGCAGGTCACCCGGGCGTGGACCCGGGCCGGTATCGGCCCGTCGACCCGCCACGCGTACGCGCCACCCGTCACCTTCCCGTCAATTGACTTTTCCACATTCCGGCCCTATTCTCTCCCGCCCTTGCTGATCCGCTTTCGTGATACTCCCTGAGAACCGATGCCGCAGCTGTCCGCCAAAGACGCTTGGTCGCGCATTCTCGACGAGGCACAGCGCCAACTACCGACGGAAGCGATGAGGTCCTGGCTCCAGCCCACCGAAGCGGTGGTGCTGGAGGATGGCCAGCTCACGGTGGCCGCCCCGGACCAGTTCGCCGTCCAGTGGAACCAGGAAAAGTACGCCTCGGTGCTCGGCCGCCTCGCCGAAGGGGTGGTCGGACGCCCGACGTCGGTCGTCTTCCGGGTCCAGGAAGCCCGCCTCCAGCGGCCCCAGATGGACTTCTTCGTCCAGCAGGCCCGCCCGGCCGGCGAGGCTGCTGGCTCGCAAAACCAATCCCAGCAACCACTTAACGAACGCTACACCTTCGACACGTTCGTCATCGGCAAGTCCAACGAACTTGCCGCCGCCGCCGCGCACGCGGTGTCGGAATCCCCCGGCAAGACCTACAACCCCCTCTTCATCTACGGCGCCACCGGGCTCGGCAAGACCCACCTGATGCAGGCGGTGGCCCACGCCGTCGTCCAGCGCAACCCCGAGACCCGGATGCTGTACCTCGGCGCCGAGCAGTTCATGAACGAGGTGATCGAGGGGATCGGCAAGGGGACGATGGAGCAGTTCCGGCGCCGGTACCGCAACGGCGTCGACCTTCTCCTCGTCGACGACGTGCACTTCCTCCAGGGCAAGGTCCAGACCCAGGAGGAGTTCTTCCATACGTTCAACGCCCTCTACGACAACAAGAAGCAGGTGGTGCTCACCTCCGACCGGCCGCCGAAGGAGCTGCAGGGCCTCGAGGCGCGCCTGGTGACCCGGTTCGAGTGGGGGATGGTGGCCGATGTGGGCCACCCCGACCTCGAGCACCGGATCGCCATCCTGCGGAAGAAGCAGGAACAGGACCACCTCGAGACCACCATCCCGGACGACGTCCTCCGGTTCATCGCCGAGCACGTCCGCTCCAACGTCCGGGAGCTCGAAGGGTGCATCATCAAGCTCCTGCTCTTCGCGTCGCTCCGGCACCGCGAGGTGTCGATCGACCTGGCCCGCGAGGCGCTGGCCGACAAGATCCGCGACGCCGACGACGCCGCGGCCGCCGTCCGCGCCCTCCCCTCGATCGACAAGGTCCAGGACGTGGTGGCTCGCCGCTGGGGCGTCACCACGGAGGGGCTCCGCTCCAAGACCCGGATCAAGACGCTCACCGTGCCCCGCCAGATCGCGATGTACCTGGCGCGCCACCTCCTCGAGATGCCGCTGGTCGAGATCGGCCAGGCGTTCGGCGGGCGCGATCACTCGACGGTCATCCACAGCGTCGAGAAGGTCGAGCGCCAGATGCAGCGCGACCGCACCTTCCGCGACCGCATCGAGGCGGCGCGCCAGGAGCTGGTCACCAACTGACCGGGCTCTCCACGGTGCCGTCCACACTGTGGACAGGGCCCGTGGGCGGATGGGGAAGCTTTGCGGTCCGGGACGGACCGGCCCACATTTCATCCAGAACCCCGACAGGCGCTCGACAGTCGGACTCGGGGTCAGGTGCTTGCGGGGAAGCGGCTTACGGCGGACGTCCACATTTCCAGATGTACTACTACTACTGCTAGTTACTTATAAACGGTTAGAAGTAGGTTGTTCTGGCCTCCAGCGGGGAACGCATGAAGTTCACCATCACGCGCGAACAGCTCCATCAGGGCCTCACCAGCGTCGGGGCGAGCATTCCCGCCAAGACGACCCTGCCGGTGCTCTCCAACATCCTGGTCGAGGCCTCGAAGGAGGGGCTCAGGCTGTCGGGGACGGACCTCGACATCGCGGTGAGCACGCTGATCCAGGCGTCGGTGGACCAGGAAGGGGCCATCACCCTGCCGGCCAAGAAGCTCCAGGAGATCGTCCGGGAGCTGCCGAGCGGGTCGATCCGGGTCACCAGCTCCGGCGAACAGCGGGTCAGCATCGAGTCGGGCCGGGCCAAGTTCAAGCTCCTGGGCCTCCCGCGTGAGGAATACCCGGCCTTCCCGGCGGTCAAGTTCGAGGGCGGGTGGCGCTCCAGTTCCGGCGACCTCCAGAAGCTCATCTCGCACGTCGCGTTCGCCGCGAGCACCGAGGAGAGCCGCCCGATCCTCAACGGCGTCCACTGGGAGCTCCGCCCCGACCGGATGCGGATGGTGGCCACCAACGGGCACCGGCTGGCCAAGATGGACATCCCGCTCAAGACCGGCGTGGCCGACGAGGCCAAGCTGATCGTGCCGCCCAAGGCGCTCGACCAGATCCGCCGGCTCTTTGCGGCCGACGAGGAGATCGAGATCGCCAAGAGCGAGAACCACCTCGGTTTCCGTTCCGCCACCACCCAGGTCTTCACCCGGCTGATCGAGGGGCCATACCCGAACTACGAGCAGGTCATCCCCCGGGAGAACGACAAGGTCGCCACCGCCGACCGCGCCTCGCTCACGGCGGCGCTCCGCCGGATGAGCATCGTCGCGAGCGACCAGACCCACCGGATCCGGATGACGCTCAGCAACGGAGCCTGCAAGCTCTCGGTCCAGACCCCCGACCTCGGCGAGGCCCAGGAAGAGGTGGCCGTCTCGTACGACGGCGAGGCGCTCGACATCGGCTTCAACGCCACCTACCTGCTCGAGATCTTCAAGTACATGCCGACCGACGAGATCCGGCTCACGTTCAAGGGCCCGGAGCGCGCCGCCACCTGCGACCGCGCCGCCCTCACCAGCGCCCTCAAGCGCATGAGCATCGTCGC